>JAWVYG010000681.1:0-2452 GCA_033722815.1 Halioglobus sp. | reverse complement strand
GCGCGAGCTCAGCGCCGGCCAGTCTGACCGCGTGCCCGCACTGGGCTTCGCCGCGGACGCGGTGCGCGACCTGCCCGTGCTGCCCATGTCCGAGGTGGTGACGCCCTGGTACCTGCGGCTCGAGGCCGAAGACAGGCCCGGTGTGATGTCGCAGGTTGCCGGTGTATTCAGCGAGCGCGGTATCAGCATAGAGGGCCTGATCCAGAAGGCGCCATCGACACGGGGGATGCGTGTACCTGTGGTGGTGCTCACCGATAGCGCGCCGCAGTCGCAGATGGACTCCGCCGTGCAGGCGCTCGAGGCTCTCGATACAATACACGGCGAGATCGCGCGCATCCGCGTGGAGACGCTGGATGGTTGACGCGCGCGGGCCAGTGCAATGCAAGTAGCCGCAGTACAGACGGTAACGCAGTGAAATACATCAGTACCCGGGGCCAGGCCCCGGCACTCAATTTTGAAGATGTGCTCCTCACCGGCCTCGCGGCCGACGGCGGCCTGTACGTGCCACAGGAACTGCCGCAGTTCAGTCCCGCCGAGATCACCGCCATGGCAGGGATGGATTACGTGGAGTTGGCCGAGCGCATCGTCACGCCGTTTATCGACGAGTGTGTCCCCGCCGACGACCTGCGCCCGATCCTGCGGGAAACCTATGCCCAGTTCCGCCACGATGCCGTGGCCCCCATGGTGCAGATCGGCCACAACCAGTGGGTGATGGAGTTGTTCCACGGCCCGACGCTGGCATTCAAGGATTTCGCGCTGCAGCTGTTGGGCCGCCTGCTCGACTACGTGCTGGAGCGGCGTCACCAGAAGGTCGTCATCATGGGCGCGACCTCCGGCGATACCGGCTCTGCGGCGATCGAGGGCTGCAGGCAGTGTCGCAACATCGACATCTTTATCCTGCATCCCCACGAACGGGTGTCGGATGTGCAGCGCCGCCAGATGACCACCGTGACCGGCGACAACATCCACAACGTGGCGCTGCAGGGCAACTTCGACGACTGCCAGGCGCTGGTGAAGGCAAGCTTCAACGACCGCGCCTTCCTGCCCGAAGACCGGTCGCTGGTGGCGGTCAACTCCATCAACTGGGCGCGCATCATGGCCCAGATCGTGTACTACTTCTATGCCGCCCTGGCGGTGGGGGCGCCGCACAGGCCCGTGGTGTTCTCGGTGCCCACGGGGAACTTCGGCGATATCTTTGCCGGTTACCTCGCGCACCAGATGGGCCTGCCCGTGGAGCGGCTGATCATCGCCACCAACCGCAACGACGTCTTGCACCGCGTGATGACGACCAGCACCTACCATCGCCAGTCCCTGTCGCACACGCTGTCCCCGAGCATGGACATCACCGTGTCGAGCAATTTCGAGCGGCTGCTGTTTGATCTCTACGACCGGGATGGCGCCGCCATCGCCGCGCTGATGCGGGAATTCGACGGCGGCGATATCAGCTTCGGCGACGCGGCGATGGCCCGTGCGCGCGCCCTGTTTGCCAGCCAGTGCGTCAGCGACGAGGAAACCTGTGCGCAGATCGCCGCTACCTGGGAGCACTGCGAGTACCTGCTGGACCCGCACAGCGCGATCGGCGTGAAGGCGGCGCTGGATAGCGATTTTGACCCAGCGCTGCCGGTTGTCACGCTGGCCACCGCGCACCCGGCCAAGTTTCCCGACGCGATCCGCAGCGCGGGCCTGAACCAGGAAGTACACCTCCCGCTGCACCTGCGCGACCTCTTCGAGCGGCCCGAGCGGTTCGAGGTACAGCCCAACGACCTGGCCGCAGTGCAGGCTTTCATGGCAGCCAATCTCAGGGCCTGACCGCGGCCCGCATGCACAAACTTATTCGCAGGCGAGTCGCACCACCGGAAGCACCGCTCGATAACGCCGACCTGCACCCACTGTTGGCGCGCATCTACAGCGGCCGCGGCGTGACCTGTGCGCAGGAGCTTGACCTGGGCCTGGAGCGCCTGCTGGCGCCTGAACTGCTGCTGAACGCCGATCGCGCCGCCGCGCTGCTCGCCGACGCACTGCAGGCGCGAAGGTCGGTACTGGTGATCGGCGACTTCGACGCCGACGGTGCCACCAGCACGGCCCTTGCCGTGTCGACGCTGCGCGCCTTCGGCGCCGCGAACGTCGACTACCTCGTGCCCAACCGCTTCGAGTACGGCTATGGACTGACGCCGGAAATCGTGCAGCTGGCGGCGGGCGGTGCGCCCGACCTCATCATTACCGTGGACAACGGTATCTCCAGTCACGAGGGGGTCGAACTGGCCCGCGAGCTGGGCATCGGCACGCTGATAACGGATCACCACCTGGCCGGTGCGGAACTGCCCGCCGCCGACGTTATCGTCAACCCCAACCAGCCCGGCTGTGACTTCCCCAGCAAGAACCTCGCGGGGGTGGGGGTGATCTTCTACGTGATGACGGCCCTGCGAGCGGAGCTGCGCCGGCGCGACTGGTT
>JAWVYG010000680.1:0-2452 GCA_033722815.1 Halioglobus sp. | reverse complement strand
GACCGGAAGATACCCTGGTGGCATCGAACAGGCAGAACGCACTGGTATCCGTGTTCTTGTCGTACAGGTAGGTGGCGAGGTAACCCTCGTCTTCCGCGCCGCCGGCTTCCACCGCGGGGACGAAGACCGGCTCGCCGGGTGTGAGGCTGGGCCCGGGCAGGTAGCTGTCTACCGCCCCGGTCTGTACGTCGTACTTGCGCAGACCGCCGGCGGCCTTGTCGATCAGCTCGGGAGAATCGTTCTCCTCGTCCACCACCACGCTGTAGCCGTAGCGGTACGGCTTGGTCCACAGGCTGCGATTCACCTGCGGGAACTCCATGGCGCCCTCGTAGATCTGGTCCACGGATGCCTTACCGGTTTTCAGGTTCATGCTGAAGCGCGACAGTCGCGCCGGGTGAAAGAAGTCGTGGGAGCTCGTCACCCAGAGGTGGTCGTAGCGCGCGGCGTCGACGATCACCTCGTCGCCCTGCTCGAAGGAGTTCATGATGTGGAAGATGAAGCAGGACGGCACGTCAAACCACTGCACGTCGGAATTGCCGCCGGTGCGGGGCATAACGCCGAAACGGCAGGGGACGTTGTCATCCCACTTGAAGGGCAGGCCGCTGCCGGTCATAGCGGACAACCAGGAAAATCGCACCTGCATGTCCATGAACACCACGTAGTTCTCGGTGACCGCGAAATCGTGCACCATGCCCGGCCCGCTCATCTCGATCGGCTCTACCTGGACCATGTTGCCGCCGGCATCGGCGCGCATGTAGGTCATGTAGGGTTCCACCACGTTGTAACCGAAAAACAACAGCTCGCCGGTGTCCGGGTCGATGCGCGGGTGCGCGGTCATATTGCCGGTGAGCGCGCCCTCGTAATTGAACGCACCCTTGGTCGACAGGTCAGTGGGATCGATCAGGTAGGGATAGCCGAATTCTCCCAGGGACATCAGCTCGCCGCCGTGGTAGATCAGCGACACGGCGCTGGTGGTGTGCTCCGGTTTCGGCGCCCCGAAGCCGCCGCTCTCCTTGCGGTACACCGGCGTATCAACGTAGCGGTTGCGATACCAGCCGGCACGCCCGTTCTCCAGGCGAACGCCGTGAATCATGCCGTCGCCGCCGAAGAAGTGATCGGAAATCCCGGTAGAGGAATTGGTGCCATTGCGCACGTACAGGCCACTGAGCTGCGGCGGGATACTGCCCTGCACCTTCAGCTCAGTCACCGTGATCTCTTCCGAGACCGGGCGAAAATTACCCCGCTGCCAGAATTTGACGGCGGGTTCGTCGTCACCGCAACCGCTGAGCACCGATGCGGACGCGGCGCCGAGCGCCCCCAGGCCCGTATAGCCCAGAAAATCTCTTCGTTTCATTATGCTTCTCCCGGGTACCTACAATAAATGTAGCGCGAGGGGCAGCAAATTACTATTTCGGGCCACCTGACATGCATCCGTCCGGATCACGATGCAATCTATCGCCCACCGGCCGCGAGAATTACCTATACTACCCTGCGCCCGGGCAGCGACAGAATAGAGAATAAACGGAGCATGAGGACTTCCCCCGGCATCGCGATGACCCTGCCGGCACTCGCGCCCGCTTTCAGCCTCGCGCTCCGTAGCGACGACTGCACAGGAGAGCCGACAGTCGCCACTGTCGGCTGCCCTTTTTGAGCAACCGAACGACACAAGGAGTCACCGATGTCACTGATGGATAATTTCAGCCTCGCGGGCAAGGTCGCCGTGATGACCGGCGCCGGCAAGGGTATCGTTGCCGCTATCGCACGCGCTTTCGCCGAAGCCGGCGCCGATGTCGTCATAGGCGCCCGCACGCAGTCAGACCTGGAGCGGGTGGCGGCAGATGTCACCGCGCTGGGAAGGCGCGCCGTGGTGGTCCCGACCGACGTCCTGGACTTCCCGCAGCTGCAGGCGCTGGCCGACGCCGCCGTGGCCGAGTTCGGGCGCATCGACATCCTGGTCAATAACGCCGGCGGCTTCCCCCCCAAGCCCGCGCTCGATACCAGCGCGAAGGAGTTCGAGGGCGCGTTCCGCTTCAACGTGACGACGGCATTCGAGTTGTCGCGCATCTGCGCGCCGATCATGGCGGACACGTCGGAACAGGGCGCCATCCTGAACATCTCCTCCATCGCGGGCCACAAACCCACGCCCTGGTTCACCGCCTATGGCACGGCCAAGGGTGCCCTGTCGCTGCTCACCCGGGAACTGGCGCAGGAGTTCGCCCCGCGCATCCGCGTCAACGCGATCGCGGTGGGCTCGACCAGGACCGATGCGCTGAATACCGTGTTGACCCCCGAGGTGGAGCAGACCATGGTCGAGCTGACCCCGATGGCGCGCCTGGGCGAGGTCGAGGATATCGCCCTCGGTGCCCTGTACCTGTGCTCGCCGGCGGCCTCCTATGTGACGGGCGATATCCTCGGCGTCAACGGCGGCCTGGAGCGGCTCAACATGCAGATG
>JAWVYG010000679.1:0-2454 GCA_033722815.1 Halioglobus sp. | reverse complement strand
CGCCCAGCGTACACCGGGGCACTTCCATTGCAGGATCTGCAGGAAGCGGCGGTGCCACCTGAACGCCGACTTCATGTCGTGCTGCGTCACCCAGCTGTCGTAGGTGGGCACGTTGAACTGCACGTAGTAGATCATGGACGTGAAGTCGTGGGAGACGAGGGAGACGCATTCCTGCGCCCGCTGCGCACCCATCGGGTGCATGGTCTTGAATTCCGGCAGCATGCTGTCGACCCTGTCCAGGTCCGCCTGTGTTTTGGCGATGCGCGGGTCACTGTCGTAGGTTGCCGTTTCCGGCGGTGGCAGGGGATAGGACGCCTCCCAGGACAGGGGTACGCGGTTGTCGCTGTCCATCGCCAGCAGGTCGTGGAAGATGGTCGTGCCGGAGCGCGGCGGGCCGACCACGAACAGCGGCCGCTCGATAGGTTGCTCCTCGATCTCGGGGTGCCTGCGCAGCAGGTCGACCATCCCCAGGCGGTTCTGCAGCGTGCGCAGCAGGTCGGCCCTGGCGATGACCCGTCCCAGCGTGCTCAGCCGCGCCTCGTGTTCGAGGCCGTCCAGCAGCAGTTGCAGCGGCTCGACGAAGTCTTCCTCGCCGAAGTCCTGCAGGCCGGTGTTGGCGCGTGCCTTTGCCAGCAGCTTGTCGAAGTCGAGACTGACGGGCTGCAGCCCGAGGGCAGTGGCGCCACGTCCGGCGGCGTTCATCAGTCTTACCGGCAATGGTAGCTGCGCCATGTCAGCCCCCCAGCTCGGCGAGCTTCACCACGCTGCCCCGCGGTGTCTCGACCTCGCCGTCGACCATGAAGAAGCGCCAGAACACGAGGCCGAACAGGTTGCCCTCGGTGTCGATCCAGTTGGGCACGCCGGGATCTTCGTGGGCCAGCACGATGCGGAAACTGCCGTCCGCCTCCGGGCGGGTCTGCCTGCGATTCAGCGAGACCCGGCGGTTGCGGTAATCCAGCGTCTGCTGGAAGCGGTTCCAGAGGCAGACGTTGGCGAAGCAGCAGTCGGGCCAGCGCCCTGTGATTACCAGTGCCTCGTCCGCATTCAGGAAGAAGGGCGCCATGGAGTAGTGGGCGTCGATGGCGGCGAAGCCGAAGTCGCCCGGCCGCACCGGGGCCGGGAACTCGTTCGGCGTCAGCGCCACGAAGGGCGGCGGTTCGCTGTTCGCCATGGGCGGCATGTCCAGCGTGCGGCTGCGCACGACATTGGCCACGCGCCGAATGCCCGCGGCGACGCTGTCGTCGCCGGGGGCTGCCGCTGCGCCCTTCGCGGTGAGGCACTCGATGCGCATGCGCGGCTCGAGGTCGGGGTCGAGAGCGGCGGGCGTGTCGTTTTCGAAGTAGTGGCGCGTGGTCAGGCGCGACGCCTCGGGGGTCAGGTCCAGCCAGTTGCGCTGGCGCGCCTCGCCGCCCAGGTAAAGCGTGAAGTCGCCGTCGGGCCCGATGTCCATGTCACGGTCGTTGATCAGCCCGGCGGTCCTGGTCGCCATCCCGCCCTCGGCCGTGCCCTCCTCGACGGTCACCGAGAAATAGGCGGCGCCACGCAAATTGCCGTGCAGGATGTAGCTGTGTTCGCCGCTGACGGGTGCGTCGTAGTAGATCGCGTCCGGGTTGTCGCCGGTGAGCTTGCGGCTGGGCGTGGTGATGCGGCGCATGTCCGGGTGCGCGGGGTCCTGTTCGAAGAAGCCGACCAGGCTCGCCTCCAGGATGTGCATGAGCGCGCGATGCGATCCCACCACGTCCTCGTCCGAGTGCAGGTTCCACTCCGGGGAGGACCAGCGTTCATCGATCTCGCTGAGCAGGTCGATGAGTTCACGCAGTGCGATTCGACTCTGGGTTGGCATAACGGTTACCTCCGGCTCACGTGGCCCTGCTTGCGTGTGGGTTCCTGGTCTCGTAGGGGATGTCGAAGCGCTCACGGTAGAACAGCAGCTCGCGGTCTACCTGCTCGGGCGTCAGGCCGAAGTCCTGCAGGCTGTACTTGTGGGCGCCGTGTTTGTGCTGGGCGTTGCTGTCCAGCCAGCCCTGCATGGCGTCGGCAGCCTGTTCGGTAAGTGACAGCTGGAGAAAATCATAGACGCCCTGCATGGCCGTGCGCCAGTCGGCAGTGATATCGGCGTACAGGATGTCGTACTGGTTGGCGGGCGGGCACAGCGTGCGCCGCTCTTTCAGGTTCTTGCGCAGCATGCGCTCGGTCTTGTGCAGCCAGTTGCGGCCGACCTCGTGGGGGTCTATGGCGTCGACGTCGCGCACCAGTGAATTCCACGCCATGGAGCAACTGGAGCCGACGACCTTGATCGGGTCGCGGTGGGGGCACAACAGCTTCGCGTCCGGGAATACGTGCAGCAGGGCGTCCAGGTCCTGCATGTGCTGGGGCGATTTCAGTAGCCAGCGCTTGTCCTCGGGATCGCCGCGGAACCAGGCGACAGTCTTCAGCAGGTTCACCATGTATTCG
>JAWVYG010000678.1:0-2456 GCA_033722815.1 Halioglobus sp. | reverse complement strand
CATGTCGTCGTGGGTGCCCAGCCACAGGCTGGCGCCGGCGCCCGCGGAGCCGCCGTACAGCGCGACGTTTTCGGGGTCCAGGTTGAGGCTCTGGTAGTGGTAGCGCATGAACTGCAGCGCGCGGGCGGTGTCTCTCAGGGAGGTCAATACGCCGCCCTGGGCGACGGCGGACGCCGTGCCCTCGGCCTCCGACGGGATGGTCAGCAGCGTGTAGTTGATCGCCGCGTGGGCAACGCAGGCCTCGAGGAAGCGGCGCACCTCCTCTTCCATGCTGTCGCCCTGCTTGTCGCCGCCGGTGAAACCGCCGCCGTGTATGTAGATGACCAGCGGCGTGGGTCCGTCGCAATCGGGCAGGTAGATGTCGAAAAGGTTGCGCTCGGCGGGGCCGTAGGAAATATCCTGGACGTAGCGGGCCGGGGTGCCTGACAGGTCGATAGGTGCCGCGCCGAAGCTGAGTTCCAGTACCGGGCGTCCATCGGGGCCGCTGTTGCTGCAGGCGGCCAGCAGTATCGATACGAGCGCCAGCGCAGGGAATTGGAGCAGTTTCATGGAATGCAAGCCTCTGTTATTTATCGCGTAAACATAGCCGAACTCGTTGGCATTGGCCACTGCGCGCGGTGGGGCGGGCAAAATAGCCGCCTTTGTGTCAAGGTGTCCGGGTGTCGAGACCTGGCAGCGAGGGAGCAGAGTATGTCGCACCGTATCGAGGTGACCCAACCGGAAGAGGGGGTGGCGCTGGTGACCGTCACTGACCCGGCGCGGCAGAACCAGTTGTGCTGGGCCTGTGTCGATGAACTGGCCGAGCGCCTGGGGGAGAGTCGCGAGTCCGGCGCACGGATCGTCGTGCTGGCCTCCGGACTGGAGGGCTATTGGCTGCAGCACGCCTGGCTGCAGGATCTCGCCGACGGTGTGGAAGGTCTGCCGCAGACCGGCAGCGGCATGGGCTGGTTCGGTGTGCAGCAGGAATTGCAGCACGACAGTGTGGTCAGTATCGCCGCCATCTCCGGCGATACCTCCGGCGGCGGTGCTGAACTGGGCTGGGCCTGCGACCTGCGCATCGCCGAGCAACAGGCGCGCTTCGCACAGCCCGAGGTGAACATGGGGCTGACGACCGGTATCGGGGGGTGCAGCCGGTTGCTGCGCCTGGCAGGGCGCGCGGCAACCACCGAGATGGTGCTGACGGGACGCCCCTTCACGGCAAGCAGGCTGCATGCGCTGGGCGCGGTGAACGAGGTCGTGCCGCGCGGGGCGGCGGTAGCGACTGCCCTGCAACTTGCCTCACGCCTGGCACGCAAGCCGGCCTCCGCGCTGGCCGGGCTCAAGCGTATCCTCGCAGGCGCTGCGGATATGCCCCTCGACGATGCGCTGGTCCGGGAGCAGGAGGTATTCCAGTCGGTGGTTGTCACGGACGCCGCGCGGCAGGGGATGCGCGCGATGCAGGAGGCGTACGATGCCGGCGCGTCGGTGGCCGCAGCGAATGATTATGCCGCGTGGGAAGGTTGAGCGACGCAGGCTGCGGCTTGCCCGCGCGGTGTCCCGCGATCACGTCCTCGAAGGATGAAATGCACACCGCAGCCCTTGTTGCCGTATTTACAATCGTGGAATCGCTGTTCGCAGCCGCAGGTAGTGGACGCCGGGTGGCCGATGACCACGAAGTGAATGTCCTCGTGGCTGGGCACATCCGCGCCTATTCTTTTTCACCTCTGTGACGCAGTTCTATGAAACCCGCTGATCTAATGCGTTGTCAAAGCAAATGGGCCGCGCGGGTATTGCATTGCGCATTGCAGTGAAGATACCCTCTTACGGCTCGAGTACTATAGCTGAAACGAATATCTGGAAGTCGCCATGCCTACCGTTTTACCCACCCGACTCATCCTTGCAACGCTGCTGTCGCTGGCGTTTGTGCAGCCCGCCCTTGCCGACCACGGCGGGGCCGAGATCGAGGCGCTCACCAGTGACGGCAGGGTGGTTGTATTGCACGAGAACCACAGGTGGGAATTCGTGCACACCCAGAGCCGCGATGCCGACAATAGTGCGCTGCTGAGCGTTACGCAGGTGAAGGAGATGCAGGACGCCTGCGGCCTGCAGCTGCGCATGAAAAACAACCTCGGCTTCAAGATCCGCAGTCTCGCGCCGCGCTTCTCGGTCTACAACGACCAGAACGTGGTCTTCGACCACAAGTCGCAGTCCTTCAACTCCATCAAGCCGGGGCGGGACCAGTACAGGAACCTGCAGTTCAACGGCATCGGCTGTCACGAGATCGTCTGGATCCGTGTGCACGAAGCCGAGCACTGCACCCTTGGCGACCACCTGGACAAGTTCAACGCCGAGGAGGGCCAGTGCCTGGAGTACATCCACGTTGAGCCCAGCGCGCTGATCAATATTTCGAAGGACCCCAACTTTTAGGGCGGGTCACGATCCTGCCGCGGGCACCACGGGTACGCGCCTGCGCGTTG
>JAWVYG010000677.1:0-2458 GCA_033722815.1 Halioglobus sp. | reverse complement strand
GGGAGCGGTACAGCGTCAGCCACTGCCGGCCTATGCTCAGCAGCAGGCCCAGCAGCATCAGTATCAGGCCGGCGTGGAAGCCCTCCTGCCAGAACAGGCCGGTGAAGCAGAACAGGTACAGGCCCAGGCAGCCCAGGGCGTATGCCGTGCGCGACAGGGCGCCGTTCGCGGCACCATCCTGTGCACCTGTCGTGTTCATCGCTCCTGACTGTCCTGGCTCTGCTGCGGGCGCGCACGTAGGGCTGCGTTGTCCCTGGTGTTATTTGTTCTGCGGGTGTGTCGCGGCCCGGCAGTGCCGCCGCCGGGTCGCGTTCCTGCCCGGCATTGTAGCGAATCGACCGTGGGCGGACGAGCGGTTCACCCGAGCGGGGGAAAGATGCCGGCGACGCGCTCCATGGCCGCGGGCCACGGACTGAGTTTGCGCAGGAAGCGCACCTTCTCCGCCTCAAAGCGGCTGGCGAAGTCTGCCGGGTCGCGTGCGGTGGACAGCTTGTCCAGGTCGATGAGCACAGGGCCGTCTGCGGTGATCATGATGTTGTCCTCGTTGAGGTCGCCATGGATGAGCCTGGCTGCGTAGAACACCTCGAACATGTCGCGCAGCCCGGCGAGCTGCTCGTCCGGCAGGTCGCCGCCGCGCTGCTGCAGGTAGACACTGATGTTCTCGCCCTCGATCTCCCGCGTGACAAGGAATGACTCGCCGGGGAAGCGGAAGAAACGCTGCTCCAGCAGCAACACCGGTTCCAGGGTGCGAATGCCCAGTCGCCGCAACAGGAAGATGTTGTTCCACGCCGGCAGGCTGCCGCGGCCGCGTACGAAACTGTTGATGAGGTAGCGCATCTTCCTGGTCTTGTAGCACTTGGCCACGAAGCGCTCGCCGCGCCACTGGCTGCGCACCAGCGTGCTGCGCTTGCTGGCCTTGATGAGCTCACCCGCGTCGAACAGTTCCGTCACGAAGGCGGGCACGTCGGCCAGCCCGTCGGGACGGTTGTCCTCGTAGACGCTGACGTGCCGGTTCCAGCGATTGGTGACGCTAAACATGGCACAGCGCCAGGTAGGCGGCGGCGATCCCGTGCGACTCGAACTGCCCGGGCACCGCGGATGCGAAGTCCTGCGGTGAGGCCGCCGCGCGCGCCAGCAACCGCGCCATGGCGGGAGCGTCCCCGACCGGCGCGAGGTTCTGGGCGGGAAGGATTTCCGCCGGCCCCGACTCGCAGTCGGTGCTGATGGCGGGCACGCCCAGGGCGAGGCTCTCCAGCAGCACGATGCCGAGACCCTCGTAGTCCGAGGTGAGCAGCAGCAGCTTCGCACCTGCGATGATCGGGTAGGGATTGCTCTGGAAGCCGGCAAACAGCACCTTGTCCTGTATGCCCAGCTCCTGCGCCTGCTGCCTGATGGCGGCCTCCAGCTCGCCGCTGCCCACCAGTACCAGCGATTCATCGATACCCGATTCGCTGTAGGCGCGCAGCAGCAGGTCGTGGCGCTTCTGTGGGATGAAAGAGCCGACATGCACCACATAGTCGCGGTAGGGGCTGGTAAAATCCTGGCTCCAGCTGCGAATCTGCGCCGTGTCGACGGGGTTGGTGATCGTGGTGACATCAAAGTGTTCTGGCATCAGCGCGACGAAATCGTCGTAGACGCCCCTGCTCACGCAGATGCAGGGCTTTTTCAGGTAGGTCGCCCGAATCCTGCGGTTGCGCAGCCAGTGCCTGGCGGCCGACATGTCCGCCGCCTCGCCCAGCAGCGACAGCGTGTTGTGCACGATGATGCGCACGTTGCGCAGGGCGCTGTGGACCATGACGCGGTTCGCCTTGGACAGGTTCGACAGCACCAGGTCCGGCTCGCCCACCCTTGCCCGGATGAATGCGTCGAGTCGTTTCGCCAGGAGGCGGTTGCGCAGCGGCGCCGGCAGCCACGCGAGCCCGCGGTCGAAGTAGTGCACGTTGAGAGCCTCGGCGCCGCACAACTCGTCGCTGTGCTTGAAGCAGACGATGTGTGCGTCGTGTCCCGCCTGTTGCAGCGCGTGCGCCAGCGTGATCGCAACGCGCTGGGCGCCGCCCAGCTTCAGCCGGTTGATTACGAACACGATTGTCTGCTTTTGCACCTGCCGGCTCCCCTGCACAGTGCGGGCGGGCCGGGGCGGCCGGCCCCCGCAGGTCGCGATGATACGCTAATTCAAACGGCCCGGGCAGGCCGCGGCTGTGCGCGCCGCCCTCAGTGGGCCGCGCCGCGGCGATGGTACACGGGAATGTCCGTCGCCATGTCGACAACGGGCCTGCATTCCTCGGAGATTGTGCCCAGCAGTGCGGGAAGGGATCTCAGGTGCGGGCCCAGCGTCGCCTTGCCCGTGTTCATCAGGCTGACCGCGATGTCGCGCTCGGGGTCCGCCCAGCAGAAGATGTTGGCGAAACCCAGGTGGCCGTAGGCGTACTCGGTGTCCTTGCCGTAGATGCCGATGGGC
>JAWVYG010000676.1:0-2475 GCA_033722815.1 Halioglobus sp. | reverse complement strand
TGCGTCAGGCGGCCCACTGCTCCTGCGACAGGGCCATCATGCTTTCCTTGCCGCTGGTAATATCGGCGAGCAGCCACCCGGTCTCGGGCAACAGCTTGTCGAAGTAGTACTGCGCCGATATCCGCTTCGCCTGCAGGAAGGCCGCGTTACCCTCCCCCGCCTCCAGTTGCCGGTCGGCCACGTCGACCATGCGTGACCACAGGTAGCCGATGACCGTGAGCGCCATCAGGCGCAGGTAGGGCGCAGCGGCGGCCGCGGCCTGCTCCGGGTCTTCCATGCCCTTTGCCGCGATCCATACCGTGGCTTCCTGCAGCGCCGCGGTAGCTTCCCGCAGTTGTCCGGCGAAGGCGGATTCCGCGTGCTGCGACTGGTGCTGCTCCAGCAGGGTGAACAGGCCCTGTATCAACCGTCCGCCGGCGAGGCCGAGTTTGCGCCCCACCAGGTCCATGGCCTGTATGCCGTTGGTACCCTCGTAGATGCGCGCGATGCGCCCGTCGCGTACCAGCTGTTCCAGCGGCCAGTCGGTGGTGAAGCCGGAGCCCCCCAGCACCTGCAGACCCATGTTGGCGTTGTTGAAACCCTCGTCCGTCAGGAAGGCCTTCACCACCGGGGTGAGCAGCTGCACCAGGTCGTCGGCATCCTGCCGCGCCTGCGCATCGGGGAGCGCTTTCGACAGGTCGAGCTGGTGCCCGGTGAACAGGGCCAGCGCACGCATGCCCTCGTTCAACACCTTCTGGCGCATCAACATGCGGCGCACATCCGGGTGCACGATAATCGGATCGGCCGGGCCGTCGACATTCGCAGGACCGGCCAGCGAGCGACTCTGCAGCCGCTCGTTGGCAAACGCCAGGCTCTCCTGGTAGGCCATCTCGGCCAGGCCCAGCCCCTGCATGCCGACCATGAGACGCGCCTCGTTCATCATGGTGAACATGGCGCGCATGCCGTCGTTGGCTTCGCCGACCAGCCAGCCCACGGCGCCCTCGAAATTCATCACACAGGTGGATGAGCCCTTGATGCCCATCTTGTGCTCCAGCCCGCCACAGTAGACCGCGTTGCGCTCGCCGGTATCTGGCATCACCTTCGGTACCACGAACAGCGACAGGCCCTTGGTCGAGTCGGGTGCACCGGGCAGCTTCGCCAGCACGAGGTGCACGATATTGTCGGTCAGGTCGTGTTCGCCGCCGGTGATCCAGATCTTGGTGCCCTCCAGCTGGTAGGTACCGTCGTCACAGGGTGTCGCCCGCGTGCGAATGAGGCTCAAGTCCGTGCCGCACTGCGGTTCAGTCAGGCACATGGTGCCGCTCCACTCGCCGCTGATCAGTTTGGGCAGGTAGGTGGCCTGGATGTCGTCCGAACCGTGACTGGACAGCGCACTGATGGCACCGTGTGTCAGCCCGGGGTACATGCCAAGCGACAGGTTGGTCGAGCAAACCATCTCGTCGACGATGAATTTCAGCACGTGGGGCAGCCCCTGGCCACCGAAGTCGGCCGGCGCATCGAGGCTGGTCCAGCCCGCCTCGGAGAACTGCCGGTAGGCCTCCTTGAAACCGTCCGGCGTGGTGACCTCGTGCGTCTCGGGATCATAGCGACAGCCCTGCTGGTCACCCGTCTTGTTGACCGGTTGCAGCACACCGGACGCAAACCTGTCCATCTCCTCCATGATCGCGGTAATCACATCCGGTGTGGCGTCGGCGTACGCAGCAAGATTCTGCAGTTCGCCTGCCTCGAGCACGTCGAACAACAGGAAGTTCAGGTCATTCAAAGGGGCCTGGTATTGCATAACTACCTCTCTCTTTCCGATGTCACCCTGCGATTGCGTGTCGGTTCGCGCAGGCGCTCTACGGCTGCTGTGACGCGCTGTGGACGCGACGCCTCAACAACCCGTGTATTACTGGACACGACATGGACACGCGCACCATCGCATGCCTCATCCGTTCTCCCCCTTATCTACGCTATTCACGCGCGGACAGTTTGCTTGCAGGCGCGCAAACCTGTGCACGATCACGGGACCTGGCCGCCCGGACAGCGGTCTTGCGACAAGGTGTTCATCCCAAGGCTTTCTCGCGAGCGATCACGCGCACACTCATTGCGTTTCTACTGTAAAAAACCGCTGCACCTGTCGCCGCGTAACTACATCACCTGCGAACACGCTCCCGGGCAGCGCCGGCGGTGCAGCAACTCGCAGACCTGTTGAGCCCGACGATGGAGGCGTCATTTGACGTTACGCAGCAGCTGCCGTGGTAACGGCGCGGCCAGCAAATGTTTTAGCTATTAAATCAATATTTACAATCAATTTTATCTATCAATTAAACCGTCTTAACATCGTGTGTGTGGACCAGTACATCACCGGAGAGAATCCATGACCAACATGAATATCGGTATCAACGCAGAGCAGCGCCAGACCGTCGCGCAGGGGCTGAAAACCCTGCTCGCCGACAGCTACTCGCTCTACCTGCAGACACACAACTTCCACTG
>JAWVYG010000675.1:0-2484 GCA_033722815.1 Halioglobus sp. | reverse complement strand
TGACGAACTCTACCTGGTGTGGGTCGACGGCAGGCCGCGCCTGCGCCTGCGCCGCGGCAGGGACGTAAAGCTCACGCCGAACATGCGCGTCACGCCGCTCGACCTGGCGATTCCCGTCATTCCGCTGGATGAGATAGGCCCGTGGTTGATGAGCCATCGCATACTCGACGCCAACACACTCAACGACTCGGCCTACGTGGTCGCCGGCGACCAGGAGCACCTGCTCAGCGCCCCCGGCGATATCGTCTACGGCCGCGGCCCATTTCCCAAGGGTGAGCGCGCCTACGGCATCTTCCGCGCCGGTGCGACCTATGCCGACCCGGTGACCGGCGAGTTGCTGGGCTACCAGGCCAAGGATATCGGCAGCGCCAACCTGCTCAGCAGTCATCGCGACGAGGTGACCCAGCTCGAGGTGACGCGCATCACCGAGGAGGTGCGCATCGCCGATCGCCTGCTGCCGCTGGAGACGCGCATTCTCGATGCCACTTTCCACCCCCGTGCCCCCGAAGTGGAGCTCGAGGACGCCTACATGATCGCCGTCGACGGCGGTGTCACCCAGATCGGCGAACTCAGCATCGTCGTGTTGAACCGCGGCAAGCGCGACGGCATGGAAATCGGCCACGTGCTGGCCGTGTACCAGTCGGGACAGCTGGTGTACGACAAGGTGGCGGAGAACAACGTGCGCCTGCCCGACACCCGGGCCGGGCTGGCAATGGTATTCGATGCCTTCGAAAAGGCCAGCTACGCGATCATTCTCAAGGCCAATCGACCGCTGAAGGTCATGGACAAGGTCAAGAACCCGTAACATCTTCTCGCCGCCGCGGGATGCGGCGGCGCCAACGGCAACCCGGATAACGTCAAGGATGATGTATGGCTGCTGTCGATCCCGTCGGGGCCACCGGTCCCGGCCTGCACATTGCTATCGATGACGATCGCTACCCACCCCTGTTGCGCGAGATTCACGATCCGCCGGATCGCCTGTATGTGCGCGGCGACCCGCTGGCGCTGGCGCGACCCCAGGTCGCGATAGTCGGCAGTCGCCGGGCGAGTTCCGCCGGCCTGCGGCTGGCCGCACAGCTGGCGGGGGACCTGGGGGAGGCGGGACTGGGCGTGTGTTCCGGGCTCGCCCTGGGCGTGGACGGCGCAGCCCACCGCGGCGCGCTGGACAGCGCCGCGCCGACGCTGGCGGTCATGGCCACCGGCATCGACGCCGTCTACCCCCGCCGCCACCGCGGCCTGGCTGCCGAGATCGCGCAGCGCGGCGCCCTGGTCACCGAGTTTCCGCCGGGTACACCGCCACGCAGGGAGCACTTCCCCCAGCGCAATCGCCTGATCAGCGGCTTGTCGCTGGGGGTGCTGGTGGTGGAGGCGGCGCTCTCCAGCGGTTCGCTGATCACGGCGCGTTTCGCGCTGGAGCAGGGGCGAGAGGTGTTCGCGCTGCCGTGGTCACCGCTGCATGAGTGCGGTGCCGGCTGCCTGCGCCTGCTGCGTGATGGCGCCAAGATGGTGCAAAGCGTGCGCGACGTACTCGAGGAACTGGGGCCGCTGTACAGCCTCACGCAACCGTCGGGGTGCGCAGATGCCGCACGGGCGGTGCCCCCGGGCGCCGCGCGCGAGCTGCTGGCGCTGGTAGGTTACGAGGCGGTTGCGCTCGACGCGCTGCTGTCTGCGAGCGGTAAACCGGCGGACACCGTCATGCGCCTGCTCACCGAACTGGAGTTGTACGGCGCCGTGTCGCGGGTGCCCGGTGGCTACATTCGGCGCTGAGAGCTTGCCAAGCCGGCGGCAGTTGGTTAAATTTCGCGCTTTTTCCCGCGACGTGCTGCGACGCGCCGCGCAGCCAACTGACCCCTCTGGAGGTAATTGATGAGCAAGCCGTTTGTGGCAATTGTTATGGGCTCTGATTCGGACCTGCCCGTTATGGAAGCCTGTTTCGACGTGCTTCGTTCCTTTGATGTGCCTTTCGAGGCGCGGATCACGTCCGCCCATCGCACCCCGGAGGTGACCAAGGAGTTCGTCAAGGACGCCGAGAAGCGCGGCTGCGCGGTCTTCATCGCCGCCGCCGGCATGGCGGCGCACCTGGCGGGCGCTGTCTCCGCGACGACCGTGCGCCCGGTGATCGGCGTGCCCATGAATGCCTCGCTGGACGGCCTCGACGCGCTGCTCTCCACCGTACAGATGCCGGCGGGAATACCGGTGGCCTCGGTCGCGATCGGCAAGGCCGGCGCCAAGAACGCCGCCTACCTGGCGACCCAGATCCTGTCGGTGGCCGATGCCGGACTGGCCCAGAAGCTGCAGGAGGAGCGCGCCTCCAACGCCGAGGCGATCTACGCCAAGGACGCGGCCCTGCAGGAACAGCTGAAGGGCTAGCGCAGCCGCATTCTGGCACGCGGCGCGTCGCGCCGCCGCAGGTACCAGCAGTGTTTCCCCCTCCCGCCCGCCACCACCTGAACCAGGCGCTGCGCACCCTGCGCGGCGGCGGCG
>JAWVYG010000674.1:0-2488 GCA_033722815.1 Halioglobus sp. | reverse complement strand
TCGGCGACCTGGCGAGGGCGGTGCGACAGCGCGGCATGCGCTTTGGCACCTACTACTCGACCGGGCTGGACTGGACGTTCCGGCTGGTCTCCGAGGGCGACCTGGTGCGCGACGTGATGCGCAGTGCCGCCGCGGGGCCGGAGTATCCCTCCTATGTGCACGACCACATGCGCGAGCTGATCGACCGCTACCGGCCCGACGTGCTCTGGGCCGATATCGGCTATCCCGCAGGCGGAGCGCAGGCGAAGTTGCTGGAGTACTACTTCGACAAGGTACCCGACGGCGTGGTCAACGATCGCTGGGGAGCCGTCGACACCCTCGGTCGCATGGCGGAGTTTCCGGGCGTGGCGACCGCCCTGAAGTGGCTGGCGCGCCTGTTGCTGGCGATCGATGGTGATCCGCTGCGCGACGACCCCGCGCGTATCGGTTTCAAGACCGCGGAGTACGACAGCCTGCCAGGTATTGCGCCGTTCAAGTGGGAGGCGACCCGCGGACTCGGCGGCTCCTTCGCCTTCAACCGGGCGGAGACGGCGCAGGACATGTTGCAGGCGGAGGATCTTGTTACGTTCCTGGTCGATACCGTCGCCAAGAACGGCAACGTGCTCATCAACGTCGGGCCGGACAGTTACGGACAGATACCTGCCATGCAGCAGGCGCCCCTGCTCGGGCTCGGCGAATGGCTCGCCGTCAACGGCGAGGCGATATACGGTGTGCGGCCCTGGCAACGCTTCGGCAATGAACGCGGCCGCGAACTGCGCTACACCGCCGGGCACAACGTGCTGTATGCCGTGGTCTACGGCGAGGTGGGCGAGCGTTTCAGCATAGAACGACCGGGCATCGAGTGGAGCAGCATCGAGGTGCTCGGTGCGCAGGTGACGAACATCGACGTGGCAGCCGACGAGCTGCAAATACAGTTGCTGCAGCCGCTCAACACGCCCGCCGCAGTGGTGCGTTTTACTCTGTAGCCGCGGCTGCGGGCTTGGCCAGTGCAGGGGCCAGGGGCTCGTAGTCGCTGAAGCTGACCGATACCAGGTTGTCGACCGACTTCAGGAAGCCGACTTTTCCCACGGCCCGCGATTCAAGGCTGTCCAGTGGCACGGCACCGCGCTCCTGCCGTGCCTCAACCCGTTGTGCGGGCGCAGCGGCGACAGCCTCGGGGGCTGCCAGCGAAAGGGAAGCATGGAGGGCCAGTAGCAACGGGGCCGCTGTCAGCGCGCGAAAAATAATGCTTCCTGCGCTATTGCAGGGCGAGTTGTGCGCTGTGCACCGGCGCCAGCTGGCGCAACTTCATGTTGAAACGCAGCAGCCTGAAGAGCATCGCCGCCCGGCGCCATACCGGCGCCTCGGCAACCGTCTCGAGCACGTCCTGCGGAAAAACACTACGGTACGTTTCAATGCCGTATCGGGTGCGGATGTCCTGCAGCGATGAATCCCACTCCCGCTCCCAGTCGATGTCCATCATGTACGGCGTCTGCCTGCCGTGTTGCCAGCCTTCGAAAATAATCTGCATGAGGATGTTGAAGCCGCGCGGCTCCTTGAAGGTACTGATGGTCATTACCGCCGCGAGAAACATCGACGAGTAGTTGTGCCCGAACTGGGCGAGCTGGAAACCCGAGATCGCGATTTCGCCGGCGGATGTCGTCTCGTAACCCGCCACCAGGTGCCACACCTCGTGCATCTGCAGGATGCGCGCATTCAGGTAGTGCAGCACGTGGGGCAGTTCACCCAGGCCGATGTCGTCGCGCGCCAGTACCTCGGGGTCGTAACCGTTGTCCAGGATCAGCCGGTGCAGTGCATAGCCGAGACTGTCCGGCGGGCAGTCGGCCAGTGGGCTCATGTCGGTGTAGCCGGGTATGGGGTTGCGCTGCGCAGCCGCGGCCCCCGGGTGGTGCAGTGCGTGGTTCTCGGCCAGCGCGCCGAACTCCTGGTGTACGGCGGCGCCCAGTGAGGCCACCGCCGCGGTGATGGTCAGGGCGTCGTAGCCCTCGTCATGGCCGTCTACCACTGACCAGAAGGCGTCCCAGAAGCCGGGTTCCAGCGGCGCTTCCGGCAGGTCGCGGGGCACCTCGGGGGTGGGCCCGCCACCGAGCCACGCGGAGGCAATGTTGTCGCACACCGCTGGACAGGCATCGGGACAGGAGAATGCTGCCCACGCCATGGCTGCCGACAGTTGTAGCTGGGCGGGACCGCTGCCGCGCTTGGCCGCCTCAACGGCGTCGAGAATCGTTTGCCGGTCGGTGTATCGGGTCAGGTCCTGTAGTTTCTGGCGGCGGTCCATGGTGCCTCCGGGGGTGCGCAATGCGGTGCAGGCGGCGCGTGCGCCCGGCTTGCCGGGCAATGCGTGGATTGCATCGAGTATACGACATCCGGTAGAGATGGCCACACGAACACTGTGCCGCGGGTGAGCCACACCCGCCTCTAGACCAGGGAGGATTACCCGTGTGGAAAAAGCTGGTAGCCGCCACCCGGATGCTGATCCAGGCGCTGC
>JAWVYG010000673.1:0-2493 GCA_033722815.1 Halioglobus sp. | reverse complement strand
GTGTATCCACCGCGCCCGCCGGTCAGCTACAATCCATTACAACGAGTAAGGCGTACTTACCCAGGGCACCTCTGAATGATGCGGTGATACCTCAGGCTTTGTGCCGAATCTGCCAGCAAGGCGCAGTCGCGCAGGAAGGCGGGTTGCCTTTCAAGCGGCTGCAACGCAGCGGGCAGATTCGGCACAAAGCCCCGCAGGGCGGGCCTCTGGCGCCCTTTGGTCTTCGTTGGGCCGCTCGTCAATGACAACCAGCATTGACCTTCGCGACCCGCCTTGCCAAAGCGCGCCAGACGCTCCGCTGAGGCATTACCGCATCATTCAGAGGTGCCCTAGACAAACCCGTCACTGAACAAGAGATAAGACTGATGAAATTTGCCTACCACGCCACGATGTGCGACCCCGACTTTTACCTGCCACTGGCCATCGCCGCCGAGGAAGCCGGCTTCGATACCTTCACGTTTCCCGACAGCATCTGCTACCCGCAGGAAGGTTCCGACGTCTATCCCTACAACGACGACGGCACGCGCGAGTTTCTCGATGGCGTCCCCTTCCTGGAGCCCTTCATCGCCATCCCCTACCTGGCGGCTCGCACGGAAAAGCTGCGCTTCACCACCTCCGTGGTCAAGCTGGCCATTCGGCAGCCGGCCATCGTCGCCAAGCAGCTCGCCACCCTGGGGGTCATGCTCGGCGACCGCTTCGGTTTTGGCGTGGGCATCAGCCCCTGGCCGGAGGACTTCGAGGTCTGCCAGATTCCCTGGGAGAAGCGCGGCAAGCGTATGGACGAGATGATGGAGATCATCAACGGCCTGATGAGCGGCGAGTACTTCGGCTACAAGGGCGAGATCTTCGACATGGCGCCGATCAAGTTGACGCCGGTGCCGCAGCACCACATCCCGCTGCTGGTGGGCGGCCACGCCAAGCCGGCACTGCGCCGCGCGGCACGACTGGGTGACGGGTGGATATCGGCGGGCTCCTCGCTCGAAGAGCTGACCGGCATGATCGGGCAGATCGAACAGTTCAAGCAGGACTTCGGCCGTGCCGACGTGCCCTTCGAGTATCACGCCATGACCGAGGCCGCGTACTCCGCCCAGGGCCTGGAAGACCTCGCGGGAGCCGGCGTCACCGAGGTCATCATCGCCTTCCGCAATCCCTACGACGGCGAGGAAGACACCCAGACCCTCGAGGAAAAGATCAACATGATCAACTGGTACGCCGACAACGTGATCAAGCCCTACCGGGGACAATGACGATCGCCCTGCAACCGGGCTCATCCCGCGTCCGCACCCGGGCGCTGCTGGCATTCTGCGCGGTCCTGCTGGGCGGTTGCCTCGGGCTGCCGGAGGGCGTACAGCCGGTGGCGAACTTCGAGACGGAGCGCTACCTCGGCACCTGGTACGAGGTGGCTCGACTCGATCACTCCTTCGAACGCGGCCTCGAGCGCGTCACGGCCACCTACTCGCTGCGCGAGGATGGCGGCCTGACCGTGGTCAACCGCGGCTTCTCGACGGATGACGATCGCTGGCAGGAGGCGCGCGGCAAGGCCTACTTTGTCGCGGACGAATCGACGGGGCACCTGAAAGTGTCGTTCTTCGGGCCGTTCTACGGCTCGTACGTGGTGTTCGAACTGGACCCGGAATACCGGCACGCCTTTGTCGCCGGGGCCAACACCTCCTACCTGTGGCTGCTGGCGCGCACGCCGCACCCCGCTCCGCAGCTGATCGAGCGCTTCACACAGCGCGCAAAAGCGCTCGGTTTCGCCACCGACGAACTGATCTTCCCGCAGCCGCCGCCGGCGGGGGATTGACGACGCCGGTCCGCCTGTCGGGTCACGACGACCGCGCTCCCGCCGGGGCAGAGACGTTCCAGGCACCCCGTCTCTGCACGGGCGGCCGCCGCTGCCGCGGTCCGCGCAACTACAGCAGGTCGTCCTCGTCGCAGGGGCCGGAGCAGGGATTCTCCGCCACGCCGGTATCGTAGAACTGGCGCAGGATGGCGCTGATACCCTCCAGTTCGACCGCGCGCCCGTGCGGGTCGCCCAGCTCGTCGTCCCAGTGCGGTATGTTGGTGATGGGCGGTTCGTCATTGCCAAAATCCACCTCGATCATCGCCGAGCCCGTGTGCGGGCCGCTGACCGCCTCCACGCCGTACACGTCGCGGCTGGTCGGGGCGAGGTTCACCACGCCGCCGATGGTACGCGCCATGATGTGGGCGCCGAGGTTGGTCACCTGGTGATCGGCCTTCGACACCTGTATCAGCACCTCGTGGGGCGGCGTGTTCGGCAACAGGTTGTCGCGGATGTATTTCGAGTAACCGGTCGGCTCCGCCCTGTCCCACAGCCCCTGCACCAGGGCCAGGTTCATCTGCATATCCAGCGCATTCCAGTTGTACAGGGCGTACAGCCCACCCGCGAATTCGTCGAAGTTCACGCTGCGGTTCAACAGCAGGTTGTAGGACTGGCCGGGCACGGCCAGCAGCCCGCGCTGGATGTCCGTG
>JAWVYG010000672.1:0-2498 GCA_033722815.1 Halioglobus sp. | reverse complement strand
CGCGTCGCCTGTCTCACTTTCGCCATCGAGGCCAAGCTCTACACGAAAGCGCTCTATACCCTCGACCAGGACTTCCGGCGTCTGCTGCTCGAGAGTCCCGGAAGGCAGAAAGTCAAATCGGGACCGGACCAGGGCAGGTTCCAGGGGGCCATTCGGATCAAGGTCCTGGATGTAGTAGATGTTCTGGACGAAGCGACGCTTCGCCGCGGTCGTACCGCCACTGGGTGGCGCACAATCCAATTCTCTCAACACGAACTCATTGGGATCGTTGGCCAGCACGTAAGCATCGCCGACGTCGATCTCATCCTCGCAGTTGGATACCTGCATGTAAAGCCTGTTGGCGTTGTCCGCATCGCAATTGGCGTCTCCCGGCACGCAGGTTTCCAGGTGACGCACTACGAGGACATCGGTGTCCGCGACCCTGTTGGTGATAAATGTGCAATCGTCGATGTCGGACAGGTCGTTGCGATACACCTGCAGTGGGACGCCCAACATGAAGTCGGTATAACCGGCGAGCGTGCCCCAGTTGGCGAAGGGCCTGCACGGATCGCGATAATCAGGATTCGTCGATGGCGGCCAGCTACTCGGGTCATCCGTTATCGGGTCCTGGAAGGCCAGGTCGTCAAACGTCGGTATGAACCCGCCCCAGTAACCCGCATGCACGAGATCGTTCTCCAGGAACTGCATGGCAAAACGTGCGTTTTCAATCTGGCTGTAGGTCTTGGCCAGCTCCCGATTGCTGCTGGACATATTGGTGAAGAGAGTTGTCAGTGCGGCGACAAGCACCAGGCTGATGGCCGCGGCCACCATCAGTTCCACCAGGCTGAATCCCCGCGCCCGGCCCGGGAACGCTGCGGACACATCGCTTGACCTTTGCTTTAACACTGCCCGGTTCATATCGTGGGAAGCTCCCTGATCCTGACCATGGTCGTCACATAGCGACGGCACAGGTCGTTCTGACACGCTGAAGTGGCACCCCCGTCGTAGGGATTGTTCGGCGGCGCCACGTAGCCACAGGTAACGCTGGCGGGTGGCGCCGAAACCGGCGTCGAACCCTGCCAGACCACGGTGAGCATAAAAAGACCATTCACAGCCGGGCCGACCTGTTGGATACAGCCGCGGCCACCAATCATTGCACCGACATTGTTACCGCCGGTCGTCTCGCCCGCGCCCTGCAGGGCCAGGCACCACTCGCGAAAGTCGGTACCCTGTAGCGTGGCGGTGCTGAACGAGGTGCAATCCAGCTCGGATGCAACGCCGCCGAGAAAGGCCGGGCTCAATGACGTGGTGATATAGTCCTCGGCATTGGGCCGGTTGCTGTACATGCGGCTGCTCATATCGTTCAAGAGCATCAGCGCCTGCGTGCGCTGGTAGGATTCCATCTCGGACTTCTGCAGGTTGGCCTGCAACTGCATCAACCCGCCGAGGCCGAGGATGACCAGGACGATCGTGATCAGCACCTCGATCATCAGCGCGCCGCGCTGATGGCGCGGGGAAAGCTGGACTGTTACCGCTCCCATTTCGCCGCCGGCCCTCCCACGCCTTCACTGTCCAGAGTGAGGTCGCCATCCGCGACCTGGCCACCGATCGCGGTGAACGTAATGGTAAAAAACGGTGGTGCCGGCGGCGCCGCCAGCGCGATGTCGTAAGTGTAATTCTCTGCCACATCGGTTGGCAGGCTGTAAGGCAATGTCGCCTTGTCGGCATAGGCGCGATTAGCCAGCAGGAACTGGTGCTGCCGGTTGGCGATGTCCATCATTTCGGCTTTCGCCGCCGCGCGGTTCCCACGCAGCACCTGGTCACGATAAGCCGGCAGGCCCACAGTCAACAGCACGGCCACGATGACAACGACAATCATCAATTCTACGAGTGTAAAGCCGCCTGCGCTTGCCCGACTATTGCGAATTATTGGCACCCCTGGCCTTCCCATGCCCCAACCCTTTAATTGGCTTTTTCTTATCTTTTATCCTATTGCCTTGCGGGAGACCCTCAACCGGCGATAGATAAACGGGGGCTATCAAAGCATGAACGGTCATATAAAACCTGTTTTGTGAATTAAGTCACACAAATCTTCCCTGACGCCAACGGCCCGGCACAAATGCCGTGTGCGCGAGTGTTAAAGGAACGTCTCTTTTGTTCTTTCGCCACCCTGGGGAAGGCGGCGCTACGTCAAGGGCGTGGCATCCAGGCGCAGTCTGGTGCGCGGAGCGCGGCCATTGCGGTAGCAGCGGCCCTGGCAGCGGATCTGTACGAGGTTCTCGCCACGCTGCAAATCGCAGGTGCCGTTAACAATAGTGCGGCGGAGCTCAGATGGCGGCCAGACCCAAATAACCACCACGCGCTAGTATCCAGACCGACGCCTGCCCAGCCCGCAATATCGACAGCACGAAAAGCGAAGGGAAGTTATGAATCCTTCGATGTGTCCTTGGATTTGTCCCCGGATGGTTCCTTGGGCGCGAATTCGAGGTCGCCGAACTTATGGTTATCGGCCCACCCGG
>JAWVYG010000671.1:0-2501 GCA_033722815.1 Halioglobus sp. | reverse complement strand
TCCGTCGACAGGCCGGCCTCCTCGCGGCTGTGCAGGAAGCGGGTGTCGGCGTCGGGGTCCAGCGGCGCGTAGGCGTTCTTGAGGGACTGCTTCAGGTCGTTGAAGTCCTCGCGAAAGTGCGCCTGCACGGCGCGGGCCGCACCGAGAAAGACCTCGCGATCCTGTGTCGAGAGCGCGTCCTCGGCAACAAGCATGTCGAACAGGTCCGCCCGGCGAAACGGGATGAAGCGGTACCGGGCTTCCTCCGGCGACACGGCTGCGGCTTCCGCGGCCACGTGCTTCAGGCCCCGCCTGCGAGTCGGAACGCGAAGCCGGCCACTACGGCAGGTCCCGGCGCGTCACGCCCGGTATTTGCAGCGCCAGCTCCGGCCCGTACATCTTCGCCGGCGTCTGGAAACCCGGCGCCCACTGGCCGTCGAGAATCCTGCGCGCGACCATCAGCGAGCTGTGGAAGGTCAGCCGGTAGGGTTCGGGGGTAATCATCTCGGCGCTGAAGCGGACCCCGGCGGCGTTTTCCGCCGTGGCGATCAACTGGGTGCGGCGCTCTTCCTGCGCCCTGGGCGGCGGCCCCTCGGGCATGAAGTTATCCACCATCCACACCAGCAGGTTCTTGCCCCACTCGCGCTTGACGAGCCAGAACACCCAGCCGGGCAGGTCCGCGGTCTGTTGCTGGTAGACCTCGATGGTCGGGACCCCGGCGCTGACCCAGGAGGTCACCATGTCCGCCCACTGGATCTGCACCAGGGTGCGGGTCTCGCCGTCGATCTCACGCTGGATTACCTTCGGCTGCGCCACCTCCACCATCTCGCCATCGATGCGCATCAACGTCGGGCGCGAAAACAGCTCCAGCCCCGACTTCACCGTGCCGCGGCTGACCTGCGCGCCCTCCACCGCCGTGTACTCGCCGTTCATGAGCAGTTCCAGCCTGACCGCGTCCGGGACCTGTTGCGCCACGTAGAGATTGAGGCAGTCCGTGGGCACGACATCGAAGCCCACCGCCGGCATCACCATGATCCCGGCACGGGCGAACTCTTCGTGGCGATCCAGCTGCGCCTGGATCACGTGGTTTTCCCCCGTCAGGTCCACGTAGTGGGTGCCGGCCTCGACCGCGGCGTTGAGCATCGGTTCGGCGGTGAAGGTGTAGGGCCCGGCGATATGCATGACCAGTTCGAAGCGCTGCAGCACCGCCACCAGGCGCGCGTGATCGTCCAGCGTGAGTGAGATGTGGGGGTACCCCACCTCCTCGGCCAGGGCGCGCAGCTTCTGGGGGTTGCGGCCGGCCAGCACCGGGCGAATCCCGTACTCGGCCGCCAGCCGCGAGATACCGGTGCCCGTAAAGCCGTAGGCGCCGTAAATCAGCACCTGGCCGCGGCGGTCTTGCGGCAGCTGCGCCAGCTCGGCCTCGGTCAGCACGTCGGCGCCGGCGCTAACGGACCAGCTGGCGCAGAGAGCGATCGTCGTTGTCAGGGCGATGAAGAAGCGGCGCATGGTGTTTTCTCCTGGTGGGCGTTTGCAGCATAGCGGCCGCGCGGGGAAAGGTTAAGACGCGGCGCGACAAATCTGTACGCGGCACCGCGCGGCCTGCGGGTGGGCATTGCCGCGGTTGCGCAATTACCCGGTGCTGCCTATCCTGATGCGACAGCCGCGCAGACGCTGCTTCCCCGCCGTTTGCTCGCATCACCACCGCCATGCGCGCAACGGGCTCGCGGGTGCGCGGGGACCACCCCGGACTGACAAGGGACGCCCAATGCCACCCTCGCCGCGCCGCCTGACGGGCGCCCTGCTTGCAGCCACCGCACTGGCACTTGCCGGCTGTGCCGACCTCGGCGATGACAGCGACCAGGAGGCGCGCATGGCCGCGCTGGCCGCCTACAACGACCCCGGCACCGGCCCCTGGGAGAAGGTCCCGCGCGAACGCATGATCGAGCAGTGCGGACTGGATCCCGACATACTCGATACGGTCGATGCCAGCGCGCCCTACTCCTACGCCATCGTCCGCTACGGCCGGCTGTGTCACGAGTTCTACCATCCCGACAATCCCGGGCCGCAGGCGGCGGTGAACAACTACTCGGCCACGAAAACCCTGGCCGCCACGCTCGTGGGACGCGCCGTGTTGCTGAGCGCCGACCTGCCCAGGCCCCTGCGGGACACCGATCGCATGGATGCCTGGATCGACGGCATCACCTTCAACCCGGACGCCCTCGTGGCCCATGTCCTTGCGATGCTGGCTTACAACGACAGCCTCGCCTTCGGACAGCGCACCTACGCCTACGACGCCAGCGGCTCACGCGAGATAAATCGCCTCAGCGATGTCGTCGAGGCAGTTATCGCCCAGGACCCCAGCCGGTTCAGCGGCGCGGTCACCACGGAGGAATTCGCGCAGCGGGAGATTTTCGACCGGCTGGGTATGGACAACAGCGCATGGGACGGCGAGAGCTTCGGCTCGACCTGGCACTCCAACCTGCGGGACATGGCCAGGCTGGGCCTGCTGCTGGTCCACG
>JAWVYG010000670.1:0-2503 GCA_033722815.1 Halioglobus sp. | reverse complement strand
GATGATCAGGAACCAGGCCACGACCTGGATGGTCAGGCCGCCGATGTACCCCAGGGTATTGCGGTAGGTGGCCACCGTGGTGCGCTCGCCGTAATCCGCCGTCAGTTCCGCGCCCAGCGCCATGTGGGGGACGGTAAACAACTTCAGCAGCGTACGCACGGTAATGGCGAAGACGAGGTACCAGGCGAACAGCTGGCCCTCGGACAGCTCGCCCGGCGGGTTGAACATGCACACCAGCGCGAGACAGTACGGCACGATGGCGGCCAGCATAAACGGGTGGCGCCTGCCCCAGCGCCTGCTGCGCAGGTTGTCGGAGATCGAGCCGATCAGCGGATCGGAAATGCCGTCGGCGATCAGCGCCAGCATGGCGGCGAGCCCGGCAAGGCTCGCCGACAGCCCGAGATACTGGGTGTAGTAGAAGAACAGGAAGTAGTGGAAACAGACGTCCTTGGAAGCCCAGGCGAACTGCCCGAGGCCGTAGGCAAGGTTATGGCGCCGACTCAGCGGGGGCGCGGTTTCAGGCACAGGTTACTCCGCCGTGTCGGGAATTGTTATGCAACGGGCCGCCTACCATACCGAGCCTTCGAAAGGAGCACAACACGCGACCGCGACCCGCGCAGGCTCAGGCAACGCTGGCGGAACCGGGCTGTGGTAACGGCAGCCGGTGTGAGTTGTGTCAGAACGGGTAGCGCACGGTCAGGCCGTACTCGCGGCCCGGATGGTGTGAACCGACCAGCGTCTGCGTATCCCGGAAGCGCCCGGGGTCGATGTTCAGGTCCTCGTCGGTGATGTTCTTGGCCCACAGGCGCAGTTCCAGGCCGCTGTCGCGCACCAGGCTGAGAGTCAAATCGATGCGGCTCTTGTCCTCGTCGAAGCGGCTGACATCGGGCGCCTGCGGGTCGTCGCTCTCTGCCAGTCCCTGCCGCGCGGGCTCCGACTGCCAGGTCCAGTTCAACCGGCCGACAGCGCGCCACCGCTCGGCCAGGCCCCGCGAATAGGCCAGCTGCATGTTGGTCTGCCACCTGGGGAGCTCGTTGAGGGCATCACCATCGGAGGGACAGAACAGCTGGTCCCGCAGGGGGTCGCCCCCCGGGGGCAGCGCGGGCTCCTCACCGCCGGGACACAGGCGCCGGTCCCACTTCTCGATCGTCGCGTCGAAGTAGGCGCCGCGCAGCGACAGGTCCCAGTCCCCCAGCAGGTACTGGAGATCGAATTCCACGCCCTGGGTGAGCACCTCGTCGGCGTTGCCGATCTGGTTGTTGAACAATCCGGCTATATCTCCCAGCGCCACAACATCCGAAGGAAAGCCCACCTGGTGGTCCTGGAATTCCTGGTAGAACAGCGCGAGGCTGAAACGCAGTTGCCGGTTCAGGGCGACGCCCTTCACACCCACTTCAAAGGCGTCGGAGGTCTCCTCCTCGTAGGTAACGACCTGGCGCGCAAAATCGGCCAGATCGCCGAACAGCTGGGGGAACTGCTGCTCCAGCGGAAACACACCGGGCACCAGCGGGTTGAAACCGCCCTGCTTGAAGGCGTTATCGACGGCCACATAGAAACTCAGGTCATCGCTGTAGTAGTGGCTGAGCTTGACGCTCCAGGACAGGTGATCAAAGCTGAGGTCATCCTCCAGCAGGGAAACGAAATTCAGGAAGCGCACGTCGCTGTCCAGGGTGGAATCGATGCTGTCATAGCGGGCGCCCAGCCCCAGCTCCCAGTCCGGCGCCAGCCTGAAACTGACGTTGCCGAAGACAGCGTAACCCTCGTCGACACCGGTGGAATCGCCATTCACCTCTACGTCCGTGACAACCACGTTAAACAATCCGTCGGCGGGGCGTTCGAAGTAATACAGGCCCGTGACATAGTCGACATTGTCCGTCGAGTCGGAAAAACGCAGTTCCAGCGTGGTGATTTCGAAGTCCAGGCCGATATTGAAAAGTTCCTCGCTGCCCGGAAAGGGCAGGCGGTTTTCATTCGACTCGTTGCTGAACTCCTGGTAGTAGGCGAGGAAATCCACGTCGGCGAAGCCCGCCTCCCAGCTCAGGTGGGCACTGGCGTCCTTCACCTCGCCGTCGACGCGACCCGCGAAGTCGCCGAAATCCTCGCGATCGTCGAACTGCGTAAACAGCGCCGGCCGGCCACTGTCGCCACCGGTGTCCGGTACCTGGCCCTCGTAGGCAAAGGTGGATTTGTACTGCCTGATATCCTGGTAATTGAAAGCGGTATCCAGCTGCAGCCTGTCGGCAAGCAGCCAGCGCAGCTTCAGGCGCAGCGCCCCGGTGTCGCCGCCGCCCAGGCTGTCATCAGACGAGGCGGGATTGACGTTTTCTATATAGCCTTCGTCATCGCGGTAGACACCTGCCACGCGCATGGCCAGCCTGTCGTCGACCAGCGGCAGGTTGAGTGCACCGCGCAGGTCCAGCGCATCCAGGCCGGCTTTCTGGAACTGGCTGTAACTGCCTTCGACATAGCCACCGACACCGTCGAAGTCCGGCGCCACGGTACT
>JAWVYG010000669.1:0-2505 GCA_033722815.1 Halioglobus sp. | reverse complement strand
GTAACGGGGAATCTTGTACGCTGCCAGGTGCTGTGAGCAGTACTGCCTGAACGCATCCGCATCGAACGTCGCGCCGCTTTCGAGATAGATGGCGGCGCCCACTTCCTCCCCGAGCATCTCGTCGGGCACCGCAAAGACAGCGGCTTCGGATACTGCATCGTGCTGGAACAGCACCGCCTCCACTTCAGCGCAGTAGATATTTTCACCGCCGCGCAGCACCATGTCCTTGATGCGATCCACGATGTACAGCAGGCCGCGCTCGTCGAGGTAACCGACATCCCCGGTGTGCAACCAGCCGTCGACAATCGTCTTCGCCGTGTCCTGTGGACGGTTCAGGTAGCCCTTGATCACCTGGGCGCTCCTCAGGAGTACCTCGCCGCGTTCCCCGGCAGGCAGCGTCTCGCCCTCTGCGTCGACGCACCTGACGTCAAACACCGGCAGTACCGGGCCGACGCTGTCGGGCCTATGGAGGAAGAACGGGCCGATGATCCCTGAGGCGAGCCCACACACCTCGGTCATACCATAGCCCGTGACGGGCGCCGAGCTCTTGCCGTCGATTTTCTTGACGAGGTCCGGTTGCAGCGGCGCACCCCCGCCGCCCAGGGAGGAGAGCGAGGATGTGTCTGTCCTGGCGAAGTCCGGGTGGGATATTACCTCCCTGGCCATGACCGGCACCCCGGACATTGCCGAGACCTTTTCCCGTTCTATCAGGCGCAGCGCGTCACCGGCATCCCACTTGTACATCAGTACCAGCTTGTTGCCCAGCAGGGTGCTGGTATGTGCCACGACATTGTTTGCGGTGACGTGGAACAGCGGCGTGGTGATGAGCACCGAGGTGCGCTCAGGCGGGCTCGGCTCCTTGCCGGCCATTCTTGTCAGCGCCGTAATCTGCGCCAGATTGCTGAACACGGAACTCATCAGGTTGTTGGCGCAGCCCCGATGTGTCAGCTGTGCGCCCTTGGGGTGCCCGGTGGTGCCGGAGGTGTAGAAGATGCAGGCATCGTCTTCGGGATCGATATCGACTTCCGGCAAGTCAGCATCGGACCCCAGCAGATCGCTCCAGTCCACCGCGTAATCGGGCAGTGTTCTGTCGCAACGCACCGCCACGACATGCATGTCGGGAATCTCGCCCCGAATCTGTTCCAGTCGCTCGAGCCTCTGTTCGTCGCAGATGATGACCCCGGGTTGTGCGTCGTTCAGGCCGTAGCTGAGTTCCTCGGCCACCCACCACGCGTTGACACCGACAACGGTAGCGCCCATTGCCAGTGTCGCCCAGTAGGCCAGCAGCCACTCGGGATAGTTGCGCATCGCGATGGCGACGCGATCGTTTTGACGGATGCCGTTTGACTGCAGCCAGGCCACGATACTGGTAATGTCGCGGTGCGCCTCGGCGTAGGTCCAGCGCTCCTCACCGTATACCAGGTATTCGGCGTCGCCGTGGCCGGCCGCCTGCAACCAGAGATCGCGCAGCGAGGCCGGCGCGTTGCGCCAGGACTTTACCAACTGCCCCCTGACCTCGATCTCCTCCAGCTCGAAGAACTGGCCGGGGCTGCACAGCTCTGTGCGTACCGACGCCCACACATCAAACATCGCGTCACTTTCGGTGACCTGGTTCGATTCCTGCTGATTCAAGTTCCTGCCTCCAGTTGTCAACGTGCTATTGCCGTACGCGCGGGTTTATGTGGCATCACCCAGTTGCCGCAGCATCCTTTTGAGAGCAAAGTGCCTGTAGCTGTCCAGCAACAGCGCCCGCACTTCTTTCCAGTCTACATAATCCTCGACGTCCAGGCCTATCCAGCCATTGTGACCCGTGTACGCCGGAATGTGGTACCGCGGGTCCTCGGTCATGAGTGACTGGCGTTCCACGCCCACCCAGATGTGCAACTGCAGGCGGCCGTCGCTGTGGTGCACGCCGGCGAAGGTCTTCTTGCCCGCCTTCCATACCGGGCTGCCGAACTGTACTGTCTCACTGGTCTGGGGCAGTTTCGCGCAGAGTTCCCCTGTGCGGCCGACGATATCTCTGGCCCTGCCGCGCAGGAAGGGATCGATGTCTTCCGGCGCCATCGCGATATCGGGGGGCTCGATCACGGGAGTCGCCGGCAGCTCGGACAGCAGCGAGGCGGGCGCCACGTGTTCATAGGCCTCGCGCACCAGGCGGGCGATTTCCTGCCAATCCAGGCCCTTGTTCAGCTCTATGCCCAGCCAGCCCCTGGGGCCGACATAGGGCGGGATGAAGTAACCGTCGGGCCCTGTTTCTGTCAGCAGTTGCTGCACACCGGGCGGGCTTGCGATGTTGAGCGCCACGCGCCCGTCGCCGTGGTGGTTCACGGTGTAGGTGGCAAACGACTTGCCGGCAACGCGAAAACCGGGTGAGCCGTGTGACAACACTTCTTCGCTGCCCGGCACTGCCAGGCACAACTCACGCACCACATCGCCTGTCGTCCTGCCGCCGGAAGTCACTGCGCTGCTCGACCTTGTTGGCCCCGGTTCTCCGGGATGCGGTTC
>JAWVYG010000668.1:0-2521 GCA_033722815.1 Halioglobus sp. | reverse complement strand
GCGCCGGGTACGGTGCCCGCTATTGGCACATGACGCCCCCCGGGACAAACCGATCCAGAGCTCCTGCGCGCAGTGCGAAGGTTGACGCTAACGGGCAGCGAAGGTTGATGAGGCGATCGGCGCCAATTGCTGTGGCTGTCGATGAGGCCAGCGTTACGGCCCCGCCTGCACCAGCGAGCGCTCCTTCAGCAACTCGAACTCGTACATGCGCTCGTTGGCCTTGTCACCCATGGCGGCCATCACCACGACGACCACGCGGCGGTTCTTGGCGCGCGACTCTTCGGTGTCGTTGTCCACCAGCGGCTGGTACTCGCCGTAGCCGATGGAAGCCATGCGCGACGGGTCGATGCCGTTGCGCTCGAACAGCCTGACCACCGCCGCGGCGCGCGCTGAGGAGAGCTCCCAGTTGGAGGGGAACACCGGGTTGCGGATCGGCCGGTTGTCGGTGAAGCCCTCCACGTGAATGCGGTTGGGCAGGTCGGCGAAGGTATCGGCCAGGTCGATCAGCAGCGGCACGGAGGAGGGTATCAGCGCACTGCTGCCGCTCTTGAACAGCAGGCTGGACTTGATCTCGATTTCCAGCCAGAACTTGTTGCGCTCCACGTTGATCAGGTCGTCCTCGATGGAGGGCCGCATGCGCTCCTCTACCGTGTCGGAGATCTGGTTCACCTCCTGCTCGGCGGCGGCGAGCTGCTGCGTGAAGGCGTCGTCGGGTACCGGCTCCTCGACTTTCTCCTGCAGCTGCTGCGGTGTGCGCAGCGGTATCACCACCTCGTCCTGCACCTGCGTCTCGTCGCTGGCAACGAGCTCGCCGAACAGCGGCGTGTCCACCAGCGGCACCGGCTGTTTCTTGTCGAGCGTCAGAGGCTGCTTATTGAACGCCGAGACAATCGCATTGGACAGCACGCGGTACTGCTCCTCGTCGTTGTTCACCGAGGAGACCGAGTACATGACGACGAAGAAGGCGAACAGCAGCGTGATGAAGTCCGCATAGGAGACCATCCACCGGTCGTGGTTGCTCTCCTCCTCAAAGCGTACTTTTCTAACCATTATTCCCTCGAGAGGTAACCCTCGAGTTTGCTGGCGATCGCCGTGGGGTTCTCGCCCTCGGCGATGGAGATGATGCCCTCCGTCATCATCTCCTGGAACTGGGGGAGGTCGCGGCAGATGGCCTTGAGCTTGTTCGCCATCGGCAGGAAGAAGAAGTTGGCCAGGCCCACGCCGTAAATCGTGGCGACGAAGGCGACCGCGATCCCCGGCCCGAGGGCCGACGGGTCCGCCAGGTTGTTCATCACGTGGATCAGGCCGATCACCGCGCCGATGATGCCGATGGTCGGCGAGTAGCCACCCATGGCCTCGTACACGCGGGCGGCATTCATCTCGCTGGCCGCGCTGTTGTCGATCTCGATTTCCAGGATTCTGCTGATCTCCTCGGGCTCGCGGCCGTCCACCAGCAGCATCAGCGCCTTTTTGGCAAACGGGTCGCGCTCCTTGTTGGCCGCCTTCTGCAGGCCGAGCAGTCCGTCCTTGCGCGCCACCCTGCTCCAGCCGGTGATCTGTTTGAGCATGCGCTCGCGCTCGAAGGTGGGCGGCATGAAGACCCAGCGAATGCGCTTCATGCCGTGCACGAAAATCTGCAGCGGCGTCTGCACCATGGTGGCACCGAGGGTGCCGCCGACCACGATCACGAAGGCCGTCATCTGCACAAGCGAATCGGTCCGGCCGCCCTCCAGCAGGTTGCCGATGACCACCGCGGCGATGCACAGCACCACCCCCGCCATGGAGAGGAAGTCCGGCGCCGGCGATTTAGCGGCCATGTGCGTATGCCCCCATCAGTCGGCCTCTTCCCCAATCTTCGCGCGGATACGGGCCAGCGCCTGGCCGTGTATCTGTGACACGCGCGATTCCGAGACGCCCATCACGGCGCCGATTTCCTTCAGGTTCAGCTCTTCGCCGTAGTACAGCGACATCATCAGTTGTTCTTTTTCCGGCAGCTCGCCGATGGCACTGACGATATCCTCGCGCAGGCGCGAGTCCTCCAGGAAAGCGAAGGGATCGGGCTCGCCGGATTCCAGGCCCGGGGTGGCATCCTCTAGCGGCGTGAGCCTCGAGTAGGCAAGCTCGCGGGAGACCTCGTGGTATTCGTCCAGGGTGATGTCCAGTGCGTCGGCTATCTCTTTATCGGTAGCGGCACGTCCCAGCCCCGCCTCCAGTTCGGTGATGGTTTCTGTGACGCGCTTCATGTTTTGTTGTACCGAGCGCGGCACCCAGTCGTTGCGCCGCACCTCGTCGAGCATGGCGCCCTTGATGCGGATGCCGGCATAGGTGGCGAAGCTCGCGCCCCGGGTCGGGTCATAGGTACCGCTGGCCTGGATCAGGCCGATCAGCCCGACCTGCATCAGGTCGTCCAGCTCGATGGACGGCGGCAGGCGCGCCACCAGGTGCAGGCCGATCTTCTTGACCAGCGGCAGGTACTCCTGGACGAGTTCCTCCTGGTTGCCCTCCCAGTTCTGGTCGTACG
>JAWVYG010000667.1:0-2524 GCA_033722815.1 Halioglobus sp. | reverse complement strand
CTCAACAAGGACGAGGGCGCCGAGGAACGCTTCAAGGAAGTGGCCGAAGCCTGGGAGGTGCTGGGCGATGACGAGCGCCGTGCCGAGTACGACGAACTGCGCCGTTTTGGCGGGCGCCGAAGCGAGGAATTTGAGCCGCCACCGGGCTGGCGCTCCGCGGCGGGCGGCAGCCATCACCACTTCAGCGGCGACTTCTCCGATTTTTTCAATTCCGTATTCGGCGCCGGGTTTGAGCAGGCGGCGCGGGCCGGGCCGCGCCGGGGGCACGATATCGAGATCGAGATGCCCGTATTCCTGGAGGAAACGCTGGAAAAGTGCCGTAAGACCGTGTCCTACAGTGTGCCCGGTGCTGCCACAGGCGCCGGCTCAGATAAGACGCTCAACGTGACCATTCCGGCCGGCGTGGTGGATGGCGAGCGCGTGCGCCTGAAGGGCCAGGGCGCGGCCGGGCCCGGCGGCGGCCCGGCCGGCGACCTGTTCCTGCATATCCGCCTGGTGCCGCATCCGCTGTTCGACGTGGAAGGCCGCAACCTCTCTATCACTGTGCCCGTGGCGCCCTGGGAAGCTGCGCTCGGTACGAAAGTCGTGGTACCGACCCTCGAGGGCCGGATCAATCTCACGATCGCGCCGCGCAGCCAGTCCGGACAGCGCCTGCGGGTGCGGGGCAAGGGGCTTTCCGGGCGCAACGGGCGCGGCGACCTGTATGCGGTGCTGAAGGTGGTGATGCCGCCGTCGGACAGCGAGGAGGTGCGGGCGCTCTGGCGCGAGCTGGGGGAGAAGGCGGCGTTTGACCCGCGTAAGGATTGGGGGGCCGGGAAATGATTGACAGTATGCTGCGTGTCAGCGTGGAGGAATTCTGTGAGCGCGAGGAAGTCACTTACAAGCTGGTGGTCAGCCTGGTGGAGCTCGATGTCGCGCGCCCCGTGGAGGGGGAGCGTATCGAAGACTGGGTGTTCGATGCTACCGGCGCTCACTGGCTCGAGAAGGCGGTGCGGCTCCACCGCGAACTGGCGGTGGACTGGGAGGCGGTGGGTATGCTGATCGAACTCATGCGCCAGCGCGACAAGCTGCAGCGCGAGAACGCGGCGCTGCGCCAGCGACTCTCGCGTTTTCTCGAAGACTGAGCGAGGCGGGACCGACGGTGAAATGCAAGTCAGTGATTGCGCTGGTGCCCCGTGGGCTGCTGTTGTTACTCATCGTGGTGCTCGGCAGCTGCGCGGTAGCGCGGGTCGATGAGCTGGCGTCCTCATCGGCGATCTCCTTCAGCGCCCCCGGCTTTTACCTGCCGCCGGGCGCCGCACTGCGCTGGCGCTCGGATGTCGTGTACCTGTTCGAAGGGCCGGCGGAGGAGCCGCCGCAGTTCGAGCGCTTCTTACGGGATGAGATCGAGGCGTCGCTCACCTCCCGCGGACACGTATTCGTCGACGACACAGACGCGCCCTACGGCGTCGCGGCGGTGGCGGTACTGGCGTCGGATGTCTCCGCCGCGGCGGTCCTGCGCGAATTCAGTTTGACGCCGTCCTTTCCCACGTCGCGGCGCTACCCGAAGGGCACGCTGGTCGTCGCGATCTACAGTCGGCCGGACGAGGTCGTGCAGTGGCGCGGCGCCATACAGGCGAATATCAGCCTGTCGCTACCGGCCGAGGAGCGGCAGCGCCGCGTGCGCGAGCACGTGCGCCGACTGCTCAACCTCGTCCCCTCGCGCGCCTACTAGCTCATCGCCGGCGTGAGCCCTGGCATAACGCTAACCAGGCCTCCATAAGCGAAGTTCGGAAGGATCCGTGTCCCAGCGGGGAGGGCAGCGGAATCGTCCTGCCCCTGCGCCCGGCCGCGTGGCAGGTCGATGGGCGCTCGCTGTGCGCAACGACCGCGTGGTCCGTGGGTCAGGACAGTCCGCGATGCGGGGCGTCTGCGGTGGGTTTGGATGTGCCGGAAGAAGGTCGCTGCAAGGCTGCGACCCAGGTTGCCCCGGCGGAGAGTTCCGCCGGGGCCGCGTAGGGCTGTCTGCCTAGAAGTCGTACCTGGCGCGCAGGCCGAACACCTGTCCCTCGTCCATGAAGTAGCTGTGGGAGCCGGCCAGGACCGGGGTGTCGAAGCTCTGCTGCAGGGCCGCCTCATCGAAGATGTTGCGCCCGTAGGCCATGACTTCCCACATCTCGCCGCGCAGCCCGATGCGCAGGTTGACCTTGGTGTAGTCCGGGATTACGTCGATCGGGTCGTTGTCACCGGCGGAGTTGAACTCGTCGCGGTAGTTGACCTCGCCGCTGACGAATACCTCCAGGGAGTCGACCGGGATGATGTAGTCCCAGAACAGCGAGGCGCTGTAGTCGGAGGCGTACAGGGTCGGCTCGCCCGACAGGTCGTTGTCGCTGACACCCGCGGCGGTGCCGCACAGCGGGTCTGCGTCGAGCTGGATGGCGGTACAGGGCGCGTCGGCGAAATCCTTGTACTCGGCGTCCAGCCAGGCGACGTTGCCGCCCAGGGTCAGGTTGTCGGTGGCCGCCCAGCGCGTATCGATCTCGAT
>JAWVYG010000666.1:0-2525 GCA_033722815.1 Halioglobus sp. | reverse complement strand
GCACCGTGGCGATCAGCCCGCCCTGCATGACGATTTCCTGGAACGCGTCGATGCGCTCCTGGCTCGAACACCGGTACTTTGTCCCGGGGAACGGGTTAAAGGGTATCAGATTCAGTTTACTGGGTACCGTCCGCAGCAATTTTACCAGCTTGCGAGCGTGTTCCGGGTGATCATTGAGACCATCGATCAGCGTGTACTCGAAAGTCACCGTGCGCTTGTGCCTGTCGGACACGTAGTCCCGGCAGGCCTGCAGCAGCTCGGCGATCGGGTACTTGCGGTTCAACGGCACCAGCTCCGTGCGCACGTCGTCCACCGGCGCGTGCAGCGAGACCGCCAAGGCCACGTCTATGGCATCGCGCAGGCGGTATATGCCCGGGACCATCCCGGCGGTGCTGACCGTCACCCGCTTGGCAGCGAAACCAAAGCCGAGGTCGTGGCGCATCAGCGAAAGCGCCGGCGCGACCTCGTCGAAGTTCAGCAGCGGCTCACCCATGCCCATCATCACGATGTTGGTGATCCGGCGCCGGCCATTGCGCTCGTGTCCCAGCGCCCGCGCCGCCAGCCAGACCTGGCCGATGATCTCCGCGGCCTCGAGGTTGCGCGCGAACCCCTGCGCACCGGTCGAGCAGAACGTGCAGTTCAGCGCGCAGCCGACCTGCGAGGACACGCACAGCGTGCCCCGCCTGGGCTCCGGGATGAAGACCGTTTCCACCGCGTTGGCGCCACCGCTGCCGATCAGCCACTTGACGGTGCCGTCGGCTGAACGTTGTTCATCGAGTATCTCGGGCAGGTCGATTTCCGCCACGTCCTCGAGCTTTTCCCGCAACGCCAGTCCCAGGTTGGTCATCGCGTCAAAATCGGTTATACCCTGGTGGTACACCCATTTCATGACCTGCTGGGCGCGAAACGGCTTTTCGCCGATGGACTCGAAAAAAGCGCGCAGCCCCGACTCGTCGAGACCCAGCAGGTTCACGCGGCTTTGTGTGGGGCAAGCGGGCAAATCGTTACTCGCCAAAGAAGTAGGCGATCTCGGTCCTTGCGGTGTCCGGTCCGTCGGAGCCGTGCACGGCGTTGGCGTCAATGCTCTTGGCGAAATCCGCCCGGATCGTGCCGGGCTCGGCCTCGGCCGGGTTGGTCGCGCCCATGATGCGGCGGTTGAGATTGATCGCGTCCTCGCCCTCGAGCACCTGGATCATCACCGGGCCCGAGGTCATGAAATCGAGCAGCGGCTCGTAGAACGGCTTGCCTTCGTGGATCGCGTAGAAACCACCGGCCTCCTCGCGCGTCAGGTGCTGCATGCGGGCGGCCACGATTTTCAGGCCGGCCGATTCGAAGCGGGAATAGATCTTGCCGATGATGTTTTTTGCCACTGCGTCGGGCTTGATTATGGATAGCGTACGTTCAACAGCCACTTAAGAACTCCGTTTATATAGTTGATAATTAAAATAAATGAAGACCAGTCTGCGGTGAGATAACCTGGCTCAAACCAACCTGTAATTTTAAGCCGCGCCGGGCCTGCTTGCAATTGGCTGCCCCGCGCGTGGACGGCGCCGTCTTGACCCTGTACTTCGCGCAACCCTATCATAACCGCGGGTTACTGGAACTGTTTCTCCTGGGTCCGCACGCCGGCAGTAATCAACGCGGATTGAAATGGAGTTCTTCAAGCTGAAGCGAGGACACATATGACTGCCCTTTTCCTGGCTATACTCGTATTGTCACTGCTCTTACTGGCCTACTACAGAATTCCCCTGCTGATCTCCATCGCTATCCTGGCGGGGCTCACGTTCGCTTTCACCGAACTGCGCCATTTTTTCGAGATTCCAGGCTGGTTCCGCTGGACTTACGGGATTCTCACGGTCAGCCTCGCCGGCTTCGCGGTCAAGCCGCTGCGCCGTTTGTTCATCAGCAACCGGCTGTTCAGCCTTTATCGCAAGGTCATGCCCAAGCTTTCGAGCACCGAGCGCGAGGCGCTGGAGGCCGGCACGGTATGGTGGGACGCCGAGCTGTTCAGCGGCAAGCCGCGCTGGCGCCAGTTGCTGAAGCAGCCCAGGCCATCGCTCAGCGAGCGCGAGCAGGCCTTCCTCGACGGCCCGGTCGAGGAGCTGTGCCTGATGCTGGATGACTGGGAGATCAGCGAGCACCACCGCGACCTGCCGGAAGCGGCCTGGAAATTCATCCGCGAACAGGGTTTCTTCGGCATGATCATCCCGGAGGAACACGGTGGCCTCGGCTTTTCCGCGCAGGCCAACTCGGCCGTCGTGATGAAGCTGGCCAGCCGCAACATCACCGCGGCGGTTACCGTGATGGTGCCCAACTCGCTGGGCCCGGGCGAATTGCTGGTGCATTACGGCACCGACGAACAGAAAGCACACTACCTGCCGCGGCTCGCGGCGGGGGAGGAGGTGCCCTGCTTCGCGCTCACCTCGCCGGTGGCGGGCTCGGATGCAGGCGCGATTCCGGACAAGGGGATTGTCTGTCGCGGGCAGTGGGAAGGGGAGGAAGTGCTGGGCCTGAAGATCACCTGG
>JAWVYG010000665.1:0-2526 GCA_033722815.1 Halioglobus sp. | reverse complement strand
TTTTTGTTTCTCCCGTCCCGGAATTCGGAGAGAAACAACCGTTCGACAAACTTTGCCTACGGCAAAGTTTGGACCAACCAGCAACGCGTCGCAGCCCCGCAGGGGTCGTTAGGTCCCGAAGGGACGTAACGAGTCAGTCCCGTCCGGAGAAGCGCGCAGCGCTTCCTGAGCGATAGAGCCATCCCATAGGTAGAGGTCAGTCCCGTCCGGAGAAGCGCGCAGCGCTTCCTGAGCGATCGAACAATTCTGCTGCAAAGCGCCCCCTGGTGCGGCGTTTGTGTTTCTCCCGCCCCGCAATACGCAAAGAACCGGGGCCCGCCGATCACCAGGCGAGCGGCCCGGGAGCATTTGGGTCAATCCTCCCAAACACCCCCAATCGCCAAATTCCCTTTCCGGGGCTACACTTACGATGAGAAATAGCTCTTTCAAGTGCGTATTCCACGCCGGGCTGTGGCAGCCCGCCAGCCGCGCGAACCCGTTTCCAGGAGGCGACACACATGAGCAAGCCCAGCCTGATCAGCGATTGCATGCATAACAGGCCCGTGACCGCGCGCGCCGATGAAAACCTGCAGAGTGCTGTACAAAAATTGATCGACTACCACCTGACGGGGCTCACCGTGGTCAATGACGACGGTGAAGCGATCGGCATTATCTCCGAACTGGACTGCCTGCGCGGCGCCCTGTCCGCCATTTACAACGACGGCGACCCCGAACACGTGCTGGTGCACGAGGTGATGAGCACCGACGTCAGTGTCTGCAGTCCCGACGACGGCATTGTCGAGGTTGCACAGCAGATGCTGGACAGCCGCCAGCGCCGCCGGCCGGTGGTCAAGAACGGCAAGCTCGAGGGCCAGGTCAGTTCCAAGAACATCCTGTGGGCCCTGATGCAGCACACCCGGCGCAAGGCGCAGAGCGCCTGACCTTTATCGAAGCCCCAGGGGATCCCGGCTGACATCGAGTTTCGCGGTGACCGTTACTGAAGCCATTGACCCGCTTTGTGGGCCGCACGGACTGCGCACTGTCCGCGAGACGTTTGCGCGCCTTTACGACGCGCTTTATTCCCAGCAGCACCTGCCGAGAGAAGTGGTCGAGTTGTGCCGGCTGCGCCTCGCACAACTGCACGGCGGGGCAGATGAGGGTACAGGGCAGACCATTACCATCGATGCCGAAAGGCGTGCGGCGCTGTCTGGCTGGCCGTCGGATGAGCGCTTTTCCTCCGGCGAAAAAGCCTGCCTCGGTTTTGCCGAAGTTTACGCAATGGATGCCGGCGCCCTCACCGATGACCAGGCGGAGGCGGTGCGCGCGGAGTATGGCGACGCCGGCCTGGTCACGCTGATAGAGGCGCTTGGCGTGCTGGATGGCCTGCGGCGCGTGAGCCTGCTGTGGTCCGACGTGCACCTGCGGGAGCGTGACTGACATGGCGGCGCAGCCACGGGTTCGCTATACAGGAAGCGCCACCGGCAACATGCTGCGCGATTCCGCGCTGGCGCTGGTGCCCGAAACACTGGACCATTACGTCGAACTCGGCCGGGCACTGTGGCAGGACGGCCCGTTGCGACCGGCCGAGATCGAGGTTGCGCGCCTGCGCAATGCGCAGCGCGTGAATTGTGTGTTTTGCCGCAGCGCGCGTTATGATATCGCTGTTGCCGACGGGCTCAGCGAAGAGCGCGTCGACATGATTGGCGACGCCTACATGGACAGCGACCTGTCCGACCGGGAAAAACTCATCGTCGCGTTCACGGATTACTTCCTGCTGGATCCCGCCGGGATGCCGCAGGAGTTCAGGGAATGCCTGCAGCGGAGTTTTTCCGGTGAAGAACTGGCGCACCTGTCCCTGGCGGTCGCCTATTTCAGCGGCTTCTCCCGCTGCGCGGTGGCGCTTGGGGGGATGCCCGACGAGTTGCCGCGCATGCAGATCTCCATACCCGAATAGGGTTGATCCTGCTCAATTTGGACTTGGCGCCGACCTGTTTTAATGGAAGCGTCACATTGGTTTATTAATGTCATCCGCGCGTCACAATGCGTAATGGCGAGGGATGCAGAGTGTACCCGGGAAGCTTGATTGTCTATTCACGTTAAAAAAGTCGTTGCCATCGAGACGCCCTACCAGGGCATCAGCGAAGCGGACTACCAGGTTGAGAAGCGGCGCCTGCAGGTGGAAATGCTGCGCATACAGAAGCGCCTGATGCATGAAGGCAAGCGGCTGGCCATTGTCTTCGAGGGCCGCGACGCCGCCGGCAAGGGTTCCACCATCAAGCGCTTTACGGAGAACATGATCCCGGCCAACTACCGCGTGGTAGAGCTGGGCATACCCACGCCGCAGGAATCGAAGAACTGGTTCCGACGCTACCAGAAGCACTTCCCACGGGCCGGCGAGGTCGTGTTCTTCGACCGTTCCTGGTACACCCGGGCCATGATCGAACCCACCATGGGCTACTGTAGCGAATCCCAGTACAAGTACTTCATGAAGAAGGTGCTGGACTGGGAGCACGAGCACATCGAACAGGGCCTGCTGCTGGTCAAGTT
>JAWVYG010000664.1:0-2529 GCA_033722815.1 Halioglobus sp. | reverse complement strand
GGCGGCAATTACATCAGTTTCGCCACGCGCAAGCGATCGGGCGACTGGGTGCAGACACCGGTCTGGTTCGCCCTGGATGGCGACAGCTACTACCTGTTCAGCGCGGGCGATGCGGGCAAGGTGAAGCGCCTGCGCAACTTCGCCGAGTCCCGGGTCGCGCCGTGTACGGTTACCGGCACCCTCACCGGCGACTGGGTGGACAGCAGCGCCTGCGTGCTGGAGACCGAGGCGGAAGAGAAAACCGCCCTCGCGGCGCTGCGGCGCAAGTACGGCTGGCAAATGTATGCGGCGGATTTTTTCTCCAGCCTCACCGGCAAAATGGCGCGCAGGGCCTATATCAGGGTCGATCCGCAGTATTGAATCCCGTCCCCCGCCTGGGGCGACACGGCTACAACGCCTGCTCGACATCCTGCAGGCGCAGGCGGTAGGTATCGATGTCCGAGCGCAGCGTCGCGCGCTCTATCGCCTGGCGAATGTAGCGCGACGCCTGCTCGTGCTCCTTCATCTCGTGGTGCGCGATTCCCAGCGAGTACAGCAACCTGCTGTCATCGGGGAGCAGCTTCAGTGCCTGCTGGTAGTTGCTGCGCGCTTCTGCCCAGTCCAGTTCCTGCGCCGCCTGGTCGCCCAGCCAGGCGTGGTAGTAGGGATTGCTGTCGCGGTAGTCCTCCACTTTCCGCTCCCACCTGGCACGCTCCTCTTCCCTACCCTCGATGCGGTATAACACCACGAGGTTGTTCATGGCCGAATCATTCCCCGGCTCCAGGTCCAGCGCCGTCATGTAACTGCGCTCGGCAGCGCGATGCTGTCCGGCCTGGCGGTAGACCGCGCCGATGTTCACCCACAGCTGCGCCAGGCCCGGGCCAAGTTGCAGCGCCCGGGCGCTGTGCAGCCAGGCCTGCACGATATCCTCGTCGGCGAGGGCGTACATGGCGATGTTGGCGTGGTAGAGAGCCAGCGCATCGCTGTCCGACAGCAAACGGGAACCGGCCACCTCCCGCGTTGGCAGGGGATCGATATCGACCATGTAGCGCTCGCTCCTGCCCGGCTGGACCAGTACATTGACATGCAGGCGCAACAGCACTCGCTCGCCCTGCAGGCTCCACTGTGGCCGCACATCGACCCACTGGTAATGCGCTTTCAGGCCCGCCTCCCGCGCCAGCGCAACGAACAGGGTGGCATAGGACAGGCAGTTGGCGCTGCCGCCGTGAAACACATCGCGGGCCGTGCCTTCTGCGGCGGGGTCGTAACGCACCCCCAGGGTCGCGGCACCCCGGATGGCGCGGTGCAGGCTCATCAGTCGCTGCCGCGCCCGGCTCATGCCCCCCGTGTAACGCTGCACGAAAGCGCGCATCTCGTCGTCGATCGCCAGCAGGTCGGGACTGGGAACCGCCGCGGCGTCCGCGAGATCGTAGTGACGCTCGGGCATCTGCAGGGGGGCGAGGGTGTCCAGGGCGGGGGTGCGCCGCTCACTGACGGCGCAGGCGTGCAGCAGCAGGCAGGCCAGGAGGAGAGCCGTTCGCGGCATGCGGCGCGCATGCCGGCAGGCGGCCGCGGGCGTGGTGGGAAGGAAGCGTTCGTACAACATGGCGTCATCCTCACTGCGCAGTATACCGACCGGGCGAGAAGTCGCACCTGTTGACGTGCGTCAATGCGCCGGCCAGGCCCTTAATCCATGCTTGGTATACGGGCTTACCGCGAGAGGAGATTGATAATGACACAACATATCCAGACCCAGGACACCCTAGAAGACCAGGCAACACTGCGCCGTCTCGGCATCGTCATCGGCTGCTTCATGGCTGCCACCGCCGTGCTGGCCGTGAGCATCGGCATTATCGCAGGCTGACAGGCGACACGACTTTCTGGGCAGCGGGCACCCGCGAGATGGGCGGGTGCACCTGCCGATGTGCTACGGCGCTACGCCGGATCAGCGCTCAGCTTTCAGTATGCAACCCACATTCCCGGCCGTCCCAGGCCTTGGTGGGGTCGAAGTAGTGCTTGCAGGTGGGCAACTCGTGATCACGCATGTAACCTTCGAGATCCGCATCTGACCAGTAGAAGATCGGGGCTACCTTGATGATGCCCCTGCCGTCTTCCGATACGACATCGAGCGTCTTGCGGTGCTCGGTCTCCTCCCGGCGAATGCCGGTAAGCCAGATATCCGGCGCAAATTCCTCCAGCGCCCGCTCGAAAGGCTCCAGTTTGACCTGGCGCGTGAACTCGGTATGCCGTTCTTCCTCGTCGGGCGTGGGGATGCCGCCCATCAGTGCATTGCGCCGCTCCGAAGTGACTTCCGGCGAATAGACGTGCACGTTCAGCTCGAGGTCGCGAATCAGGCGCTCGGCCACCACGTAGGTGTCGCGCAGGTTGTAGCCAGTATCAACCCAGATGGTCGGGACTGACTTGTCCACCTGGCTCACCAGGTGCAGCATAACCGCGGCGTTCTTGCCCATGCTGGTCGTGGCAATGGTCTTGCCGCCCTGGGCGAGCGCCCAGCGCACGATATCGGGCGCACTGGCGTCACGCAGTTCG
>JAWVYG010000663.1:0-2531 GCA_033722815.1 Halioglobus sp. | reverse complement strand
GCTGGGAGGCGCAGGGCATCGATATCGACGAGTTCGTGTACTTCCGGCGCTGGCTGAACGAGTTGGCCGAGCGCCCGGCCCTGCAGCGCGGCATGGAAGTCGGCGCCGGCGAGACGCAGAGCTACGCCGACCTGTCCGAGGAGGAACTCAAGCAGGTGGTGGCGCTCCTCTACAACCAGCGCGCGAGGCCGGCGCCCACCACCGGCGGCATCCTGGACTAGGCGTCGTCTTCCCGGGAGGCGGATTGTGTGGGCAGCGAATGCATGCCGCCCCTGGGCTGCACGAACATGCCCTCTGCGCTGGCCGTCATGATGCCGCCCGCGAACATCTCGCCGCGGATGAAGTTCTTGCGCCCCTCGACCCTGATGTACTTACCCTCCAGCTTCAGCTCGGTGTTCAGCGGCGTGCGCTCGTGGTAGTCGACATGGAGGTAGGCGGTCATGCCCGGCTGGTCTCCGAGTAGTTGCACCATGCCCAGGAACTGGTCCAGTACCGCCGCGACGATGCCGCCGTGTACGCTGCCCGGCGGCCCCTCGTAGGCCCAGCCGCACTCGCAGGTGGCGTAGGCGATGTCGCCCTCGAACCACATGTTGACCGGCGGTGCCATGGGGTTTGACCAGCCCGCGAGAGGGTTCAGTTCGTGTGACACCTGGCCGTAACTGCCGTGGTCGCCGCTCAGGGACCAGTCGTGACGGCCGAATATCCGCGGCGATTCGCTGAATTCACCCGCGGTGCGCTCCAGCTGTTGCGCGATGGTGTGCATCTTGTCAATGTCCGGGGAACTGGTCACCAGTACCTCCGTCAGCTCTTTCAGCGCCCTGGCCACGCGCCGCTTGGCCTCCCACTCGTCGTTGAAGGGCGGGGTGATCTCCTCCGAGGCAAAGGGATTTACCGGTTCGGGTGGTTTTTCGTGGCTCATGTGCGTTCCATAATGTGTCTCAGGGCGACTATTCTAGCGAATTAGCCCTGCCCGCGCCCCTGAACCGATCCGGCCGACAAATCGTATCAAGGGCATCAAACGCAAAGCAGGTAGAGCTATGAACAAGCAGCGAACTCTGGACGAATCCGTCACCGTCAACAGGCCCGTCGACGAGGTGTTTGCCTACGTGGCGGAGTTCTCCCGTATCGAGGAGTGGGACCCCGCGGTGAAGAGCGCCCGCAAGCTGACAGCGGGCGCACCGGGTGTGGGCACGCGCTTCCAGGTGGATATGAAAGCCGGGTTTTCACTGAGCTACGAAATCGTCGAATTCGAACCTGACGCGCGTCTGCTGATGACTGTCCGCAGCCGCTTCTTCGATGCACGCGAGGAGATCCTCTTCGAGTCGGCAAAAGGCGGCGGCACCACGGTCCGCTACATTGCCACGTTCGACTTTTCCTCCCCCCTGTCCGGGCTGGACAGCGCCTTCCCGGGCCTCATGGACCGGGTGGGCAAGAGCGCCATGCGCGGCTTGCAGGAGGCGCTGCAGGACGACTTCGACAGCGCGGCGACAACCCGGCGCTCGGTCCTGCCGGGTCTGTGGCGCTTCAGCAAGCTGGGCTATGCTGCCAGCCGCAAGCGCTTCCGACCGATGGCGGCGGACCTGCGCGACAGGCACATGGTGATTACCGGGGCCACCTCAGGCCTGGGTCTCGCCACCGCACGCGCCCTGGCGGCCCGTGGAGCGGGGCTGACCCTGGTGGTGCGCGACGAGAAGCGCGGCGCGAAGCTGGTGGAGGACCTGCAGGCCGAGAGCGGCAACGACGACATCGCACTGCAGATCTGCGACATGGAAATCATGAGCGAGGTGTCGGCGCTGGCCGATCGCCTGCTGCAGCAGGGTCGCCCCGTGGACGTCCTGGTCAATAACGCGGGCGCCCTGTTCAACACCCGGGCTGTGACCCGCGAGGGACTGGAGCGCAGCTTCGCCCTGCTGTTGCTGGCACCGTTCATATTGACGGAAAAGCTGCATCCGCTGCTCGCCGCGGCGGGTGGTGCCCGGGTGATCAACGTATCTTCAGGCGGCATGTACACGCAGAAGATTCACCTCGACGACCTGCAATTCGAGCGCGGCAAGTACGCCGGGCCCGTTGCCTACGCGCGCGCCAAGCGCGGCCTGGTGATTATCAGCGAGCTGTGGGCCGAGAAGTGGCGCGATGACGGGATCGTGGTCAATGCCATGCATCCCGGCTGGGCCGATACCCCGGGGGTCGAGCAGTCGCTGCCCGGCTTCCACCGCCTGACGCGCGCCATCCTGCGCACGCCCGAGGAGGGCGCCGATACGATCGTGTGGCTCGCCGCCGCCACCGAGGCGGCGCAGGTGAGCGGCAAGTTCTGGCTGGACCGTGAGCAGCACCCGACCCACGCATTGCGTCGCACGCGCGAGACCGGGGAGGAGCGCGAAGAGCTGATGGCGGAGTTGCAGGAACTGATGGTGGCGCTGGCCCCGGCGAGGAAGCGGCAGCGCAAGCGCAAGGCGTCCTGACGGCGCGCCGCGTGCGCTCAGGCGGTGGGTGAAGGGGCGGCGTGCGCCAGCAGTCGCGCAGCCGCGCCG
>JAWVYG010000662.1:0-2532 GCA_033722815.1 Halioglobus sp. | reverse complement strand
CGTCGGCCAGCTGCTGCTGCCGGACCTGCCGCGCATGGGCGTGTTTCATGACGACTACGTGTTCTCCACCTCGTTGACGGCGCCGCCCGCGACCCTCTGGGCGGTGGCTGCGTGGGCCTTGCTTGCAATCGCCTGTGTGGTCCTGTTGCGCTGGCGTGCCGGCCAGCTGGCGGTGTGCGGCGTGCTCGTATTCCTGGTCGGGCACGCGCTCGAATCCACCGTGTTCTCGCTCGAGCTGTATTTTGAGCACCGCAACTACCTGCCCGGCCTCGGCCTGTTCCTGCTGGTGCTCGCGGCGCTGGGCGGGCTGGCCGCGCGCTGGCCGCAATGCGCGACACCGCTGCTGGCGTGGATGTCCGTGTGGCTGCTGCTGCTGGCGGCACAGACCGGCTCACAGGTGCAGGTCTGGTCCAGCGCGCCGCTGCTGCGCCTGAACCACGTTACCTGGCATCCCGATTCATTCCGCGCCAATGAGGAGATGGCGGTGCACCTTGCCAGCGTCGGCGCACTGGATGCCGCCCTGCAGTACTCGCGCCGCGCCGGCGAACTCGGCACGCACGAGCGCCGCGGCGATCGCCAGCTGCGCGAGATCGCGATGCACTGTCTCACCGGCACACCTGTGCCGCCCGAACGCTTCCGGCAGCTGGGCACCGCGGATCCGCGGCGGCCCTTCGCCGTGGTGACCAACATGCACGGCGTGGCGCAGATATTGCGCGGCGGCACCTGCGACCCGGCTGAGTTGCTCGCCCTGGCCGATCGCATGGCGGAGATCTTTCTTGCCGAGGGTGCCCGGGCTACCGCATCGGCCAACTACTACCGCGTTCTCGCGGGTATGGAGAATGACCTGGCGCGCTTTGACAATGCCTATGCTTACATGGACAAGTCCCTCGCGCTCAAACCGGGTTGGACGGTCAGCCTGTTGATGCAGTTGCACTTCGCCACCGCGTTGGGCAAGTCAGAGGAGGTGGCGCAGATCATCGAGCAGCTGGACAAGAAGCGCGAGAAGGGGCGTCTCAACAAGGGACAGCTGCAAACGCTGGAGCTTTATCGCTAGTACCGGGCGCGGTTTACGCGGCTCGCTCCAGTGGCATTATTCCGGGGTCCACTGCCTTGAGTCCACCAGATGCGCGCGACATACTGTCCGGCATAAGAAGGAGCGGCCAAAAAACGTGAGTGCCAAGACGTGTTGAAATTCAGTGTTGTAATTCCTGCCAAGAACGAGGAGCAGGGGCTGGCCCTGGTGCTGCCGGAGCTGGTCGAGCGCCACCCCGGGGCCGAGATCATCGTCGTCGACGACGGCTCCACCGACGACACCGCGACAGTCTGCGAGGACGCCGGGGTGACCGTCATCCGCCACCCCTATTCCAAGGGCAACGGCGCCGCAATCAAGACCGGTGCGCGCGCTGCCAGCGGCGACTACATCGTGTTCATGGACGGCGACGGCCAGCACAGCCCCGCGGACGTGGCGCGCCTGCTCGAGAAGGTTGCCGAGGGGTACGACATGGTGGTCGGTGCACGCAGCGGACTCTCCTCCCAGGCGAGTCTTGCGCGCTGGAGCGCCAACACCTTCTACAACCGCTTCGCGAGCTGGATGGTGGACCAGCGCATAGACGACCTGACGTCGGGCTTCCGCTGCGTCAACCGCAACAAGTTTCTCAGCTTCCTTTACCTGCTGCCGAACGGCTTCAGTTACCCGACCACGTCGACCATGGCCTTTTTCCGCGCCGGCTACTCGGTGGCGTTCGTGCCGATCGAGGTGGCGAAGCGCGTGGGCAAGAGCCACATCAACCTGATCAAGGACGGCATGCGTTTCCTGTTGATCATCTTCAAGGTGGGCACACTCTACTCACCACTGAAGGTCTACTTCCCCGCGGCGGTATTCACCGCGGGACTGGGGTTTCTCAACTACGCCCTGTGGATCATCAGCGACAGCCTGCGCTTCACCAACATGAGCCTGCTGCTCATCCTCTCCGGCGTGACCATGTTCCTGATCGGCCTGCTGTCGGAGCAGCTCACCAACCTGCAGTTCAAGGACGTCAAGGACGAGGGCGAGCACGCTTCGTAAGCTGCTCTTTGAGATTGCGAAAGAGGCATAGTGGGCTTGCTGGGTAATCGCCCGGCGCGGTCGCGGTTTGCCCCCGGCGTTCGAACAGCTCACTCACTTCGGTGACAAACCGCGACCGCGCCGGGCTCCTTCCTGTTCGACTCGACTGTCCAACATCTGCGTTGATCGAGTTGTTCCGCCATTGGCGGGAGAGTGGCTGACAGAGCCATCTTATCCCTTCGGCCTTCCAGGCTTCCCTCGGTCGGGCTCGAGCCCCTGCGGGTCTCGATCCACTCGCTCGGCTCGGGATCTGCGATGGCTCTGTCAGCCACTCTCCCGCCTCACATCATCACTATCTGCCAGTTGGTGTGGCTTAAAGTTTGGCAGCGCGTTGCCTTGGGGGCACACAACGTTAATTGGGGACAGACCACGATTAACTCCGCCAGAAATCGTGGTCTGACCCCAATTAATTAGAAATCGTGGTCTGT
>JAWVYG010000661.1:0-2540 GCA_033722815.1 Halioglobus sp. | reverse complement strand
GGCCGACAACTACAATCACCTGCACGAACAGCCGACACTGTTCTACGCGGTGGCGCTTACGCTGGCGCTGCTGGGCGCGGGAGATGGCACCAACCTGGCACTGGCCTGGGCCTATGTCGGGGTGCGCGTCGTACACAGCCTGCACCAGGCGCTGTGGAACAAGATCGAGCTGCGCTTCGCCATCTTCTCGGTGGCGTCACTGATCCTGATAACGCTGATCGTGCGCACGGCGCTGATCGTGTTCTGATGAGGCGGCAGGGGCGCCCGGCCAGGGGCGCCCGGCCAGGGGCGCCCGGCTCGAGAATATCCAGACGCTGCAGGTGAGCCGATACCTCGCGCATCAGCCCGCGGCCGACCACCGGCGCCACGTGACTGCCGCGGAACCAGTGAATAGCGGGGCGATCCCAGTGTTCCCAAAGCGCGCTGGGGTGCTCCGGCGGCACGATCCGGTCGCCGGCGCCGGCGGCGATCAGTATCTTTTCTCTCGCTACCCTGCGCTCGTGGGCGAGGGGTGAATGGATGAAGAACGCGGCACGCATATTCATCTCGGTGAGCACTTGCTCGTAGCCGGACCGGTGGTGCCCGGTGTCCCTGTACACCCGCCAGGCCAGGTCGCCCATGCAGGCGGGCGGCACGAGGGGTACCAGGAAATCAAAATCGCCCGACAGGCCGGCGCATATGCTGGTCAGGTAGCCACCGAGACTCATGCCGAACAGGCCCACAGAACTCGCGCCGCGGCTGCGCAGCCAGGTCTTGAGCTCGAATATCTCGTAGATTGCCTGGTGCACTGCGCCCGCCAGCTCCAGCGCGTGCGGGACGGTGAAGCGCTGCCCCGACAACACCGCCCCCGGGGAGCGGCGCGGGCCGTGATCGGGCAGCGTGAGCAGCACGACGTTCAGTCCCTTTTCAAACCAGTGCCGCGCGGACAAGATCCGACCGTCTACCGCCGGCCAGCCCATGGCGAAGCCGTGCAGGATGATGACGGTCGCGCGCGTCTCGTCTTCACCGTGCAGCCAGTGTTCGAACAATATCCTGTCGCCGGGGCGCGCTCGCGGCGCAACCTCTGGATGGGGTTGGTAGCCGCTGGACATCTCGCGTCGATAGACATGGGCGCCGGCGCTCCCGCGCCTGGGCGCCGACAGTGCAGCCACCTGCCGCGGCCTGGCGGCGCTTTCCACCGCGGGCACAAAGTGGAAAAACGCGTCCGGCCGCGCCACGAGATTCGTGTCGAGCATTTCCAGGACACTGCCGCGCAGCGCATCGAGGTCGACATCCCGCGGCAGCAGGCGCTTTTCCACCACGAGGCTCACGGCGCGCATGAGCGAACGGTCGACGCCGGCGGCGAGCGAGGAAACCAGCGTGTCGACGGGTGACTGCCGGGGCACACGGGTGCGGCGCAACCCGGGAATGAGCGGTGCAGTACTCATGCGCGAACGTCTCTCGCCAGCATACCGCTACGCTAACAGCCTGCGCGGCAATTTTCACCCGGGAGGAAAAGGGCGGACCCGGCGCTCCATTACGGCAAGAGATCGTCCATCTCGAAGATCGGGTAGAACAGGTAGCGGCAGAGGTACTGCACCTGTTCCCCTGGGTCGAGCTCGCGCTCGCCGACCACCGGCCAACCCATATTCAACAGGCCGGTCGACGCCAGGATCACCCAGTTCACCGCATCCTCCAGCTCGACACCGTCGCGCACCCAGCCCTGGCGCTGTGCCGCGCTGTAGATGGGCCCGATCCTGTGGGTGGCCAGGGCAGCCAGGCCCTCCGATCGCTCCGACATCGCCCGGCCGAGCATCTCGGCGGTGAACAGGTGCGTCATATCGCCCGGGCGCGCCATCGCCAGGGACCGGGCAAGGCCGGTGGCGAGCTTCAGGCGGATATCGCTGATCCGGCTGATCTCGCGGTCCACCTCGTCGTTGATGCGCTGGAAGTTCTCCACCGCGATGTTGAGGAGAATTTCTTCCTTGCTGCTGAAATAGCGGTATATCGTCGCCCGGGAGCAGCCGGCCTGGCGCGCCACCATGCCCATGCGCAGCTTGTCGTGGCCGACCTCGACCAGGCAATCGCGTGCGGCGCCCAGGATCTTGCGCCGCAGTTGCTCGGAGATTTCGCTGTTGGGATCCGCGCGCCAGCTGCCGCTGGCCGCTTCGGAGCCTGTAGTCATAGTCACTAACCCGTTGAGCGGGCCCGTTGCACGGGTGGCGCGCTATACAAAATACGATATTGTCTAACTATAGCGCAAATTCGTGCGCCAATCAGCCGGGGCAGGGATTCATCAAAACGGTGTTCTATTTGACCACCTGGACAAATATTAGACTTTTCGCTTGCAGGCGCTAATCTACCCGAAAGACCAAAACCACGGCCCATTGCGAGGCCGAAGCATTAACAATAATCCAACAGGTGCCCCATGAACTCCCTGACCCCTGCCCCTATCCGGTCCCTGCTGGCCGTCGCCCTCCTTGCGCTTGCTGCCTGTGGCGGTGGCGGCTCCGGCTCCGGCGCGGATAACCTCATCAATCCCCAGGACGAGACCACCGAGG
>JAWVYG010000660.1:0-2542 GCA_033722815.1 Halioglobus sp. | reverse complement strand
AGCCGCTCGTCCGCCCACGGTCGATTCGCTACAATGCCCGGCAGGAACGCGACCCGGCGGCACGGCCGGCCCGCGACACACCCGCAGAACCAATAACACCAGGGACGACGCAGCCCCACGTGCCGCGCCCGCAGCAGAGCCAGGACAGGCAGGAGCGATGATCACGACAGGTGCACAGGACGGTGCCGCGAACGGCGCCCTGTCGCGCACGGCATACGCCCTGGGCTGCCTGGGCCTGTACCTGTTCTGCTTCACCGGCCTGTTCTGGCAGGAGGGATTCCACGCCGGCCTGATACTGATGCTGCTGGGCCTGCTGCTGAGCATAGGCCGGCAGTGGCTGACGCTGTACCGCTCCCCCGCGTTCTGGACGGCGCTGGTGTGCACCCTGTACGTCATCGGCAGTGCCTTCACCCGCACACACAGGCTCATACCGGAACTCGATACCGTGGACGTCTGGCGCAGCGCGTTCGACTTGAGCGCCATCGCCGGGCTGTACTGCATCATCATGGCCTGGGCCCTGCAGCTGCACGCGCGCAACCTGCAGCGGGCGCTGGTCCTGTACCTGCTCGGCTACCTGACCGCGCTGTGCCTCGGCGCCGACTGGGGCAACCTCGCCGCCTACCTGGCCGACCGGCCGCTGTTCGGGCTGGGCAGCGGCTTTGGCATTTACACGCTCAGCACAATGACCGGGCTGCTCATCTTTGCCTATGGCACCGCGGGCACAGCAGAGGCCGGGCGGCAACAGCGCCCTGCGCGGATTGCCGCGCTGGCACTGTTCACCTTCCTGCTGGTGCTGTTCGTTCTGGGGCAGATGCGCGGCGCGTGGCTCGCCGCGCTGATCATTCTGCCGTTGGTCGCGGCGGGTCTGGTGCGCATGCATTGGCGCGCACATCCGGGCACGCCCGCGAGGTCCGGCGCACTTACCCTGGGGCTGGCGCTGGCGCTGCTGCTCGTCGTGGTGCTGGGCTACGACACCATCGTCCAGCGAATCCTGGCGGAATGGGACGTGCTGCAGACCTGGCTGGAGGAAGGGGCGAGCGAGCTGCGTATCTCCAGCGCCTCCTACCGGATATGGCTGTGGCAGGACGCGCTGGAAAAAATTCGCGAGCGCCCGCTGCTGGGCTGGGGGCCGGGCAGCTCGCCCTACCTGATCGCACGTTCGGACCTGCTGCAGCACCTGAGCCACTACCACAACCTCTACCTGCAGATAGCCGCAGAGATCGGCCTGGTGGGCCTCGCGCTCTTCGCCGCCTGGCTGTGGTTAGTCTGCCGCGGTTTGTACCGGGCAAGCGCCGAGGGCCGGGTGCAGCCGGCCATGACGCTGCTGCTGTCAGCGCTGGTAATGACCTTCGCGCTGGTCTCGCTGGTGCAGTATCGCCACAGTGAACCGGGGCAGTTTTACATGATCTACGTCGGCGGCCTGGCCGTCGCCTGCCAGTTGCGCTTCCGCCGCCTCGACGGGGCCGCGCGCAGCAACGGCTGAACGCACCGCCGCCCGTTGCGCGCTGGCGCAACATCGCCCGCTCAGGCGGAATCCACCACTGACCTGCCGTGACGGGTATAGACGAAGGGGCCCTCGACCTCCTGGCCGTGCCCCTCATCCAGGCGCCGAGCCACCTCGCGCAGCACCGCACGGGTGATATGCGGTAGCTGTTCCATCTCGCGGGCTTTCGACAGCTCGATCCAGTGCAGGTCGAGCAGCTCACCCGAACCGCTGGGGCGCTCGTGCACCTCGCCCTGGATGTGTCGCGCCTCCACCATGAAGAACCGCGCATCGAACCGGCGGTTGCGATAGGGCGGCGTGATGGCCCGCGCCACGTAGTGCAGCACGTCGAGGCGCGGATTGACGTCGTGCTGCAGGAAATCGCCCCAGGATGCGGAGCGCGAACGCAGCGTAGGCGAGTCCGGCTCGCCGATGATCAGCCCCGTCTCTTCATAAGTCTCGCGAATCGCCGCCAGCGCCAGCGCCCTGGCCTTCGACTCCGAGCAACCGCGGCGCAGGCGGCGCATCACCTCCGGGTGCAGGTCGTGGGGAGGACGTATGCGGCTGTCGGCGCGATCCACCTTGCCGCCGGGGAACACGAACTTGTTCGGCATGAACTTGTGCCCGGCGGAGCGCTTGCCCAGCAATACGCGTGGTTCCGTGCCGTCCGGGCGCACGATGATAAGCGTCGCCGCATCCCGCGGTCGCACCGCGCGGCCGCGCTCGCGCAGCTCGGACTTGCTGATATAGCCGCTGTCGCGCAATGCCTCGGGCCTGGCGTGTCCGCGCGCGGTCAGGTCGCGTTCGAGCTCCCGGGCCGCACGCCGCGAAGCGGGCTTATTCTCGTCGGGCATACTGTACTTCCTCAGGCTGCCAGGAACTTGTCGGGGTCGGGGGCGATGGTCGTGCGATGCAGGATCCTGTCATGGCCCTCATAACCGCCGTAGGCGCGATGCAAAACACTGCGGTTGTCCCACATGACCAGCATATGCGGCTGCCATTCATGGGTGTACTGGAACTCCTCCCGGGTCTGCCAGTTGAACAGCTCCAGCAACAGTT
>JAWVYG010000659.1:0-2552 GCA_033722815.1 Halioglobus sp. | reverse complement strand
CTGGAAGGATCCTACGCCAGGTTCTTGAGCGGCGAGTCGATGAATCCCGGCCACGAATTCTTCGGCTTCGTGGTGGACCAACTTATGGCGCGCGCCCGGCGCTTCGCCTGCTAGGCAGCATAGGGGAGTGTAATGAGCGACGTGTTCGATGTATCCGGCAAGGTGGTCATGATTACCGGCGGCAGCCGCGGGCTGGGCAGGGCCATGAGTCTCGCGTTTGCCGAGCGCGGCGCCAGGGTCGTGATAGCCAGCCGCAAGATCGAGGCCTGCGAGGCGCTGGCCGGTGAGATTCGCAACGCCGGTGGCGACGCCATGGCGCTGGCCTGCCACGTGGGCGAATGGGACGCCCTCGAGGGTGTCGTCGACGCGGTCGTCGGTCACTACGGCCGCATCGACGTGCTGATCAACAACGCGGGCATGTCTCCCGTCGCACCGTCGCTGCTGGAGACCAGCGAGGTGCTGTTCGACAAGATCGTCGCTATCAACCTGAAGGGGCCGCTGCGCCTGACCGCACTGGCGGCGACAAGGATGGCGGACTCTGGCGGCGGCGCCATCATCAACATCAGTTCACTGGCCTCGCTGCGGCCTTCGCCGGTCACCACCGTCTACAGCGCTGCCAAGGCCGGGTTGAATGCGCTCACGGCAGCCTCGGCGCAGGAGTACGCGGCGGCCGGCGTGCGCGTCAACTGCATTGTCTGTGGCACCTTCGAGACAGACGCCGCCGCGGCGATGATCGGCAACCCGGACATCCTGCCCCACATCGTCGAGCCCGTGGCGCTGAAGCGAATCGGCGAACCCGCGGAGGTCGTGGGTGCGGCGCTCTATTTTGCGTCTGATGCCTCCAGCTACACGACGGGTGCCTGCCTGACCGTCGACGGCGGCGTGCGGCCCTAGGCCGAACCGTACTGGCCGGTCCTGCCCCGGGGGATTGCCGGCGGTATTCCGGCACTGCGGGCCTCACCAGCCAGACTAAGGAGTATATTGATGGCTTTTCGCTACCAGATGACTGCGCCGGGCGTCGAGAACGTCATCCGCACCGAGGTGGAGGCCGAGCCACCGGGTCCCGGCCAGGTCCAGGTTCGCATACGCGCCTCGAGCCTGAACTTTCACGACTACGTCACCGTGGCGGGACTGATTCCGGGCATCAGCTACCCGCGGGTGCCCCTGTCCGACGGCTGCGGCGACATCACCGCCGTTGGCGAGGGGGTGGCCGGCCTGGGCGTGGGCGACCGGGTACTCGGCCTGTTCTATCCCCTGTGGCATGCGGGTCGGCCCAGCCGGGAGAGCAAGCGGCTCATCCTGGGCGAGAGTGCCGACGGCTGCCTGCAGGAGTATCTCAACCTGGATGCGCGCAGTGTCGTGCGGGCGCCGGCCAATCTCGCCGACGAGGAGGCGGCGACACTGGTTTGCGCCGGGCATACTGCGTGGTACGCGCTGATGGAGGAGTGTCGCCTGCAGGCCGGGCAGACCGTGCTGGTGCAGGGCACCGGCGGCGTGTCGCTGTGTGCGCTGCAGCTGGCGAAAGCCGTGGGCGCCACGGTCGTGGCGACCTCGTCCTCGGACGCAAAGCTGCAGAGGCTGCGCGAGCTGGGTGCGGATCACACGATCAACTACGGCGCGCATCGCGAGTGGCAGGAGGAGGTGCAGCGCCTGACCGGTGGCGTGGACGCCGTGATCGACGTCGGCGGCGAGGCGACGCTGTGCAAGTCCTTCGCCTGCGCGAACACCGACGCCTTCATCGCCGTGATCGGCGTGCTGTCCGGTTTCGGCGCGGCGCCGGTCTCGATCATCGAGGTGATGCAGAAGAACCTCAATATCCGCGGCATCACCGTGGGGTGCGCCGAATCCCTCGATCGCCTGTGCCGTTTCGTCGAGGCGCATGCTATCTCGCCGGTGATCAGTCACCGCCTGGGAGCGGCGGAGCTGGCGCGGGGCCTCGAGCTGATGCAGGGCGGTGAACACTTCGGCAAGATCGCAATCCGGGTGGAGTAACAGGAGAGATCGATGACGGCACGGCAATGGCAGGACAGGTCCGCGCTGGTGACCGGCGCGGGGACCGGAATCGGCAGGGCGGTGGCCATCGAACTCGCGCGCCGCGGCGCAACGGTCTACGTCAGTGCGCTCACGCAGCAGGAGGCCCGGCCTGTCGTAGACGAGATAGAGGCACAGGGCGGCCGCGGTGTCGCCCTGCAGCTCGATGTCACCGACAACGCGCAGTACCTGGCGGCGATCGAGCGCGTCGCGGCGGAGCAGGGCGCGATCGACCTGCTGGTGAACAACGCCGGCCTGCTGTACGTGGGCGAGTTTGTCGAGATGGACGAGGCCTTCCTCGAGCAGCTTATCCGGGTCAACCACACCGCCGTCGCCATAGGTACGCTGTACGGGTACCGCGTGATGAAGGCGCAGGGCCACGGCATGATCGTCAACGTGGCGTCCCAGGGCGGATTGATACCGGTGGGCACCATGGCGGCCTACTCCGGCACCAAGCATGCGGTGGTCGGCCTCACCGCCTCCGTCGCAGGGGAGGCGGAGGCCTGCGGCGTGCAGTTTCG
>JAWVYG010000658.1:0-2553 GCA_033722815.1 Halioglobus sp. | reverse complement strand
GCACCGTCGATAAACCCAGCGTAGGTTGAGCAATGTAGTTGCGCGGATTGGCACGGATCAGATCGGCAAACTGGGCCCGCTCCGCGGCGCTGGCGGACTTACCCATCAGCATGCCGTAGCCACCGGATTCGTTCGCCGGTTTGACCACCAGCTTGTCGAGGTTGCCCAATACATAGTCACGCTCTTCATCGAACATGCAGCGGTAGGTCGGGACATTTGGCAACAGCGGTTCTTCGTTGAGGTAAAAACGAATAAAATCCGGTACAAAAGCGTATACAACCTTGTCGTCTGCCACGCCAGCGCCAGGCGCATTGGCCAGGCCCACGTTGCCCGCCTTCCAGGCGCGCATTATTCCCGGGATACCGAGGGTTGATTCGGGTCGGAATACTTCGGGGTCCAGGAAATCGTCATCTATGCGCCGGTAGATCACGTCTACGCGCTGGGGGCCGGATACCGTGCGCATGTAAACAGTGTCTTCATCATCGACATACAGGTCACGGCCTTCGACCAACTCGCAACCCATTTCCTGGGCAAGATAGGCGTGCTCGAAATAGGCAGAGTTGTAGATCCCGGGCGTGAGCACCACTATCTCCGGGCGGGAAGTTCGCCGCGGAGACAGGCCGGCGAGTGTCTCCTGTAGCTGTGCGGCATAGCTGTCGACAGGCAACGGACCATAGCGCTCGAACAGCTCCGGGAAGACCTGTTTGGTGACCAGGCGATTCTCGAGCATGTAGGATACGCCGGACGGTACGCGCAGATTATCTTCGAGCACGTAGATGGTGCCGTCTGCATCACGCACGAGGTCCGAGCCGCAGATATGCGCCCACACGCCGAAGGGAGGCGAGATTCCGACACACTGAGGGCGAAAGTTTTTCGACTCCGCCATGACTTCAGGCGGGAACACGCCTTCCGTGATCAAACGCTGGTCGTGGTAGATATCGTCGATGAACATGTTCAACGCACGCACACGCTGGATCAATCCGGCTTCTATCTGATCCCATTCGCGTTTGGCAAAAATGCGCGGCAGGATATCGAAAGGCCAGGCCCGATCTATGGTGCCCTCGTCATCGGAATAGACCGTGAACGTAATTCCCATCTCCTTGATGGCGAGTTCCGCAGCTGCCTGGCGTGCAGCCAGTTCCTCTTCATCAATGCCACGCAGCAATTGCACCATCGCCTTGGTATGCGGCCGCGCACGCCCACCACGCGTGAGTGTTTCATCAAAGAATTTGTCCGAAGGATAGCTTTTCAGGTCGACCGGCATTCGTCTCTCCAGGCACTCGGAAATGAAAATAGATGCAATATATGCGCCATGGGAAAATCCGGCGCCAAAAACGGTCTCTGTGGTGCTGGTACGGCCTATATAGGCCTCGCCGGCAGGAACGCGGGGCGGCATGACGCACCAAAAAAGTGCAGGCCGCGCAGCAAAGAGCCGCTCTGGCAGGACTGGATCGAGGAGGTAGTGCCGCGGCGTCAGCGAAATCCGCGCACGCCCGGCCGAGGGTCAGGGCTCCCCAATAGCGCGCCCAGATTCGTCCTCTCGCACGGGCCACACACCAAATCCCGCCGCTTCCATTAATAACAATACCTCCTATACTGTTATTAATCGCGCAGAACCCCTGCCCACGCGACAAGAGGTTGGAACAGAAGCGGCGATGTCGGTACTCAAGTCGGTTGTAACTAGAACCCTGCTCAGCGCCCTGTTGCTTGCCCCCGGTGCCGCGCTCGCCGCCTCGATCACCTTCACGTTCGAAACGACGATACAGGGCGCTATCAACGGCTCCCCTTTCGCCACTGACATGACCATCGTCTCGCTTGGCGATACCGACAACCGCATCGGGGCGGGATTCGGCGACGTCAACTACATCCCCAGCGATGTCGCCTATGTCGAGCTGGCCGGTATCGGCCGCTACGATTTCCTGTTCCCCACCTCGACCTACCTCGACCAGACGCCCCCGACCTACTGGCCCTTCCTGGAGAGCCATGCCGGGTTCACCGTGGGCAACTCGATATTCAGCGGCGACATCCTGCGCACGGGCAAGGATGCGCAGTTCGATACCTGGCAGATGGACTCCCCGTTCGGCCCTTTTACCGGCTGGGGCAATGTCCAGGCCACCGCGTTTTACGGGCCACTGCCCACTTCCGGGGGTGACCTCAGTTTTGACTCCGTTGGCGGCCGCTTCGTGACCTTCACCGCCCAGCTGGGCGACCACACGAACCAGGTTCCCCTGCCCGGCACCCTGTATCTCGTGGCGCTTGCCGGGGCTGCGCTGGTGCTGCGCCGCAGCGGTTAGAGCCCTTTCACTGCCCGGTACGCCGATCAGACAACCGCGCGATCCTCACTGAACCGGCTGCCGTGACCACGCCGCGGGCGGCGTCTAGCCAGCGCTAAACCAGCGCCACGGCAAATTCGGAAATTCTGTGACGCGCGTCGAATTTGGACACGGGGTTTCCGCGGCAAACCTGATACGAGGCAACGCCGTGATATACTCGCGGCTAAACTCGGCGTACTGAAAAAATAACACGACAGGATTGCGACGACGTCTCGTCAGT
>JAWVYG010000657.1:0-2555 GCA_033722815.1 Halioglobus sp. | reverse complement strand
TTACACTGGGCCTGGTCCAGTTCGGTGTGAGAGGCAGCGGAGAGATCGCGTGAGGCGTAACGCAGCTATCATGGGGTTTTCTGCAAATCAGGGTCGCAGGACAAGATGATCTACCGCGGCAGCTGCCACTGCGGCGCCGTCCGCTTCGAGGTGGAGGCGCCTGAGGTCGTCGAGGCGGACCTGTGTAACTGTTCGATTTGCGCCAAGTCCGGCTTCCTGCACCTGATCGTGCCGCGCAAACACTTCCGGCTGTTGCGCGGTCGCGACGCGTTGAACACCTATACTTTCAATACCGGGGTCGCCAAACACACGTTCTGCAAAACCTGCGGTATCAAGCCCTTCTATACGCCGCGCTCCAATCCCGACGGCATGGACATCAACGTCAACTGTCTCGACGACGATCCCGGCGAGCTGCGCATCACCGAGTTTGACGGCCGCAACTGGGAACAACACGCACACAAGCTCGCGCACAAGAGCAGGGAGTGATATGAACTGGGATGCCGTAGGTGCCGTCGCGGAGTTACTCGGATCAATGGCGGTCGTCGTGACACTGGTCTTCATGCTGCGGCAACTCAGGACGAGTTCCATCGTCATCGAGAATGCCACCGCCCAGGGCGCCGCGGACGCGGTAGCGGGCTGGGCACGGCAGCTGACTGAGAATCCAGAGCTCTACCGTATCTATCGCCAGGGCCTGAAAGACGACACCGTACTCAGTCGCGAGGAACGCGGCGTGTTCGACCTGATCCTCTTTCAGGCATTCAACAGCATATCCAGCATCTACCTGCAGTATCGCAACGGCGGCTTCACAGAGGAGCGCTGGGAGTCGGAGATGCGTAAATTTGCCGCCAACTTCGACAACCCGGGCGGCAGGCGTTCCTGGGAGCGCCAGAGGAACATGCTGGACAACGACTTCCAGCGCGAGATAGAGCGGCAGTTCTACAGCGGCGACGGTGGCACCTGACATGGTATCTCCCGTAGCGCGCGATGCCGTTCCACAGGCGCCATCTCCACTCATAGAAAACCATCTCGAAGGGCACACACAACCATGATTACTGCGTATCAGCTCGGCATCGTTGCCGCGGGCGTCTTCTTCCTCAACGGCCTGCTGACCGGCGTGTGGAAATTCCGGGCAATGGCGGCCAGCCCCGAGGGCCTGGCGCATCCCTACGTGGACATCGCGCACCGGGCGTCGCTGCTGTACAGTTTCGCCGCGCTGCTGCTGGCGACCTTTGCCCAGATAAGCCAGCTGCCCGCTACCGTGGAGCTGGTCGCGATCGGCCTGCCGCTGGCCTACTTCGCCATCGCCATCGTCGGCTACATGGTGCAGGGCTACCGCAAGGAAACCGACAACCAGTTCCGCGATACGTCCACCAGCCTGGCAATCGCCACCTGGTCGCTGGTGGTCGCGGAGATCGGCGGCTTCATCGTGCTGTTCTACGGCGTGCTGCTCGCCATCGGCGCCTGAACAGGCGAGTCCAGGCGCCAGGGTATCAACCCGGCGTAGGCAAGGCTCCCGCACGATTGATCGGCATTACGTTGCCGGGGATGGACCGGCGCAGCGATTTGCGCTGCGGGTCTATGAACAGGCTGGGGCGCCCGAAGTGATAGCCCTGGGCGTAATCCACGCCGATCGACATGAGCTGTTCGACGATGTCGCCATGCTCCACGAACTCGGCGATGGTCTCCAGTCCCAGGGCCTTGGCGATATCGGCAATCGATTTCACGGTTACGAAGTTGATATCGTCCTCGGCCATGTCGCGCACGAACGTGCCGTCGATCTTGATGATGTCGACGGGCAGGGCCTTGAGGTAGCCGAATGAAGAAAGGCCGCTGCCGAAGTCGTCCAGGGCAAATCTACAGCCGAACGCTTTCAGCTCCTCCACCAGATCAATCGCCGCGCCCAGGTGCGTGACCGCTGCCGTTTCCGTGATTTCGAAACACAGCTTGTGCGCAGGGAATGCCGTTACACGCAGCTTGTCGGCGACAAATTCACGGAAGTCGCTGCTGCCAAGGGATTGTCCCGACAGGTTTATCGCACACATATCCAGCGTTTCCAGTTCATCGGGATTGGCCGTAAACCACTCCAGCGCGTTGGAAATCACACTCTTGTCGAGCCGGCTGGCAAGGTCGTAGCGCTCAGCCAGCGGCAGGAATTCTTCCGGGCCGACCAGCATGCCCTCGGGTGTGCGCATACGCACGAGTAACTCATAATGCTTCTTGCCACCGAGGCCACTACGCAATGGCACGATACTCTGCCTGAACAATACCAGCCGGTTTTCCTCCAGCGCCGAAGTCAATCGCTGGACGGCCGAGATCTCGCTCCGACGTTTTTCCAGGACATCATCGCCCACGTGAAATACGTGCACATTGTCTCGCCCCGAATCCTTTACAAACTTGCAGGCTGTATCCGCGGCATTGAGCAGGTCAGACATAGAGTCTATCGCGTCGTCCACCACCGTCACGCCAATACTCGCGGTGACACCGAATACCTGGTCACGCGAAATGTACTTCAGGTCGCGTATCGCGCGGCGGATCTTGTTGCATAACTGTAATGC
>JAWVYG010000656.1:0-2558 GCA_033722815.1 Halioglobus sp. | reverse complement strand
CCGCAGCTGCTGCAGCACCTGCGTGACAACCCCGAAGCGCTGCCGCTGGCGATCGAGGAGATGCTGCGCTGGACCTGCCCGCTGCACTATTTCCGGCGCACGGCGACCGCCGATACGCAGATTCGCGGCCAGCATATTCGCGAGGGCGACCGCGTGGTCATGCTGTACAGCTCGGCGAACTTCGACGAGGAGGCGTTCGACGATCCTATGACCTTCGATATCACCCGCGATCCCAATCCCCACATGGCCTTCGGTCACGGCATCCACCTGTGCCTGGGCGCCAACCTCGCGCGGCTCGAAGCGCAGGTGTTCTTCGAGGAGTTTTTCCGCCATTTCAGCGCCATCGAATCCGCCGGTGAGCCCGTGTTCATTCGCTCCAACAGTATTCATGGCTACAAGCAGATGCCTGTGCGGCTGACGCCAGCCTGAGGTCAGCGCGCGTGTACTTCGACCTGCAGTACTACGGGCGCGTCCTGCGCCACGTGTGGTCCCTCAGGGGCTGGCCCCACAGGCGCCGGACGCTGCTGCGGCTACTCGTGCTGATACCACTCGAGTACGTGTTCAACGCCGCCTTTTTCCTGCTCGATTATGTGTTCTTCCCGGCCCTGTGGCGGCAGCAGGTGAGGCAGCCGGTGTTTATCGTCGGCCATGCGCGCTCGGGGACGACCCTGTGTCACCGCCTGCTGGCGGCGGACGGCGAAACCTTCAGCTACTTCCTGTACTGGGAGATGTTCTTTCCGTCCCTGCTGCAGAAGAAGCTGGTGCGTGGCCTCGGGGTACTGGACGCGAAGCTGTTGGGCGGCTATTGCCACCGCAAGCTGGTAGCCTGGGACGACAGGACCTTCGGCCCCTACCGGCACATGCACAACATGAGCCTGTGGAACTCCGAGGAAGACCAGTTTGTCATGCGCGGCGCGTTCGTCACGCAGCAGTGGTCGCTCGATATCCCCATGATGGACACGCTGGATATCTTCCACGTCGACCAGATGCCCGAGTCGAAGCGCCGGCGCTGGCTGCACCACTACCGCGAGTGCGTGAAGCGGCAGCTGCTGTACAACGGCGGCGATCGTATTCACCTGGCCAAGAACCCGCTGATGAGCGGCTGGGTGCAGTCGCTGATCGATACCTTCCCCGGGGCGCGAATCGTGGTGATGCTGCGCAATCCGCTGGAGTGCATCCCCAGCGTGCTGAAGCTGGTGGAGGTGACCTGGCGTGGCAAGGGCTGGCGGCGCGAAGACTACGCCGATTCCCTCGCGGCGCTCACAGAGATATCCTTCGAGAGCTTCCGCCTGCCGGCGCAGGTGCTGGCGGCGAACCCGGACACCCCGCAGTGCGTGGTCGATTACCGCGCGCTGACCAGCGAACCCCGGCGTACCGTGGAGGCGATCTACGCCGCGCTGGGCCTGCAAGTGACGCCGGCGTTCGCCGACTACCTGCAGGCGCAGCAGGAGCGCGAGCGCGCTCACAAGACCCACTTCCGCTACAGCATCGAGGAGTTTGATGTGACACCGCAGCGCATCGAGTCGGAACTGGCGGATTTGTTCACAACCCACGACTGGCCGCGGCATGCCCACGCCGAGGCCGCGACACAGGAGAGCGTGTGAATGGCGAGGCTTGATGGCAGGACTGCACTGATTACGGGCGCCAGCCGCGGTATCGGGCTGGCCATCGCCCGACGCTTCTCGGCGGAGGGTGCATCGGTTGTTCTGTGTGCCTCGCGGCTGGGCGCGCACGGCGACCTGCAGGGCACCCTGGAGGGGGCCGTCGAGGAACTGGCGTCACAGGGCCGTGCGGCGGCGGCCGTGGCCTGCGACCTGGGCGATGCCGCCGCCCGCGCGGACCTGGTCAGCGCGGCCGAAACGCACTTCGGGCCGCTCGATATCGTGGTGAACAACGCGGCCGCCGCGGTGATGCAGCTGCCCAGCCAGGTGACCACCGCGCAGCGCAACATGATGTACGAGATCAATCTCAACGCGCCGATCGACCTGGCGCAACAGGCGCTGCCGGGCATGCGCGAGCGCGGTGCCGGCTGGATACTGAATATCAGCAGCGCCAGCGCGCGGCAGCCTGTCGTACCCTACAGGGACTCGCAGGTCGCGGCGCACGTCATCGCCGCCTATGGCGCCACCAAGGCGGCGCTGGACCGCTACAGCCAGGGTCTGGGCCACGAGCTCGCGGGCAGCGGCGTGTTCGTCAATACGCTGGCGCCCGAGAGCATCGTGTTGACGCAGGGCGCCGACTACGTGCGTGACATAGCCCGGCGCAGCCCGGACATGGCCGAACCCGTCGAGACCATGGCGGAGGCGGCCCTCGAGCTGTGCAGCGGACGCCATGTCGGGCAGGTCTGCTACAGCCGCCAGCTGCTGCACGCCCTGGGTATCGACGTGCACAGCCTGGACGGCGCCAGTGTGCTGGGCGACGCGTTCCTGCCGGCGGACGTGGAAGACACCGCCTGAGGCGAGCGACGAGCTGGAGCGGGAGGCAGCGACAATGAACGAACAACCCCAATCGGAAGCGGAGCAACTGCGCGCGGCGTGGGACGACCTGATCGCGTCGCT
>JAWVYG010000655.1:0-2559 GCA_033722815.1 Halioglobus sp. | reverse complement strand
TCTCGAGCCGGATCTCGAGGCCGCTGACGTCGATCATGCGGCGCGCCTCGCGCAGCTTGTCCAGCGCCGACGCGATGAACTTCTGGCCCCCGAAACCCGGGTTGACCGACATCAACAGCACCATGTCGACCTTGTCGAGCACGTAGCGCAGCGCATCCAGCCCCAGGTGGGGGTTGAATACCAGGCCCGACTTGCAGCCCGCGTCGCGGATCATCTGCAGGGAGCGGTCCACGTGGGTGGAGGCGTCGGGGTGGAAGGTGATGTAGGTGGCGCCGGCCTGTGCGAAGTCGCCGATCAGCTGGTCCACCGGGCTCACCATCAGGTGCACGTCGATATCCGCGGTGACGCCGTAATCGCGCAGCGCGCTGCACACCATCGGGCCGATCGTGAGATTGGGCACGTAGTGGTTGTCCATCACGTCGAAGTGCACGATGTCGGCGCCGGCCGCGAGCACGGCGTCGACTTCTTCACCGAGCCGGGCGAAATCCGCCGACAGGATGGAGGGGGCGATCAGGTAATCGGACATTCTGCTCTCCGCTTGCAGCACTGCGGCTATTCTAGCCGCTCCGGCCCCCCAGCACACGGCCCGGCAACCGGTTTCGACGGTTAATTTGGCGCATATGCTCTCCGCTATCCGACGGACAGGGTCCATACCGGGCACTGTCCGGGAGAGGATTCATGGCCGCCGTCGCATTTGATACACTGAAATTCGCCCGCCGCCTGATCGAGGCGGGCGTACCCAAACAGCAGGCTGAAATGCAGGCGGAGTTGATGGCCGAGGCCTTTGTGTTCAATCTCGATGCGCTCGTTACCCGGGACTACCTGGACGCGCTGCTCGACGCCAAGTTCGCCGAGCAGGAGGCGAGGCTGGAGGCGAAGTTCGACGCAAGGATTGCATTGCTCGAGGCGAAGGTGGATGCACACTACCTCGAGATGCAGGCACGCTTCGCGGCGCTGGACATAAAGTTCGCCGAAATCGAGGACAGGTTCCGCCTCGTCTACTGGATGCTGGCGCTTATCATGGCAAGCACGGTACTGCCCGCCCTGCACGGGCTGCTAGCGCCCTGAGCAAACGGCCTCGTCGAGCGCCAGCAGCCGCTCGGGTGTGCCCACATCTTCCCAGCGACCGGCGGAGTGCCGGGCGCCGAGTGTCCCCGCGTCGATAGCGCGATCCAGCAGCGGACGCAGGGGCGTCTTGCCCGGCGCCAGGCCCTCCAGGAACGCCGCGCAATAGATGCCGATCCCGGCATAGGTGTAGCCCCGCTCGCCCTCGCCTCGCCTGTGCAGCCAGCCCTCGCCGTCCAGCACGAAGTCGCCCAGCGGGTGCTGCGGCGGGCTGTCGACCATGACGAGATGCGCCGCTTCTCCCTCCCGCAGCGTGCCCGGTAGCAGTTGCTCCAGCGGAAAGTCCGTCCACACGTCGCCGTTCACCACCAGGAACGGCGCCTCCCCCAGCAGCGGCAGCGCCTGCAGGATACCGCCCGCGGTTTCCAGCGGCTGCTCTTCCCGCGAGTAGGCGATGGCGAGGTCCCAGCGCGAACCGTCGCCGCAGAAGTCGATGATCTGCCCGGCGAGGTGCGAGACGTTGATGACCACGTCGCGCACGCCGGCCCGGGACAGGGCGCGCAGGTGATACTCGATCAGCGGCACCCCCGCCACCGACAGCAGCGGTTTCGGGGTGCGATCGGTCAGCGGGCGCATGCGCTCCCCGACGCCCGCGGCCAGCACCATCGCCTTCACAGCTGCGCCCCCCATGTTTGCTGCCGCGCGCGCGGCATCAGTTCCGTGTCAAACCAGCGCAGCGCCTCGGCACATTGCGGCTGTTCCGCCGCGTACTTCGCGAGTATCTCCAGCGTGTAGCGCAACACCAGCGGCAGGTCCGCCAGGTAGCCGGGCTTGTCGTCGCGCAGGTACAGGCGGGCGAAGGTGCCGAGCACCTTGATGTGGCGCTGCAGTCCCATCAGGTCGAACCAGCGCAGGAATGTATCGGCGTCGGCCACGTCCAGCGCCGCAGCGCGCAGCAGCAGCTCGCGGTAGTGCAGCGCCCAGTCGCGCACCCGCGGGGCGGGCCAGCTGACGTAGCAGTCGCGCAGCAGGGACACCAGGTCGTAGGTCACGGGGCCGCGCACCGCATCCTGGAAATCGATCACCGCCAGGCGGCCGTCCGCCGGCAGCATCAGGTTGCGGCTGTGGAAATCCCGGTGCACCAGTACCCGCGGTTGCTCCAGCGCACTGCCCACCAACGCGTCGAACAGGGAACGCAACAGCGCCAGCTCTGTCTGACTGAGGGAATGGCCGAGCAACTCCCCGACAAACCAGTGCGGAAACCGCCCCAGCTCCTCCTGCAACAGGGTGGCGTCGTAGTCGGGCAGCGCGGCCTGTGAGCAGTCGGCCTGCGCCAGCAGCAGCAGAATGTCGAAGGCGCGTCGGTAGTACTGGTCGACAACCCCCGGCGCCAGCCGCGGCAGCAACAACGTATCGCCCAGGTCCTCCAGCAACAGGTAACCGTGCGCCAGGTCCGCGTCCAGCAGCGCCGGTATGCGCACGCCACTGTTTTGC
>JAWVYG010000654.1:0-2561 GCA_033722815.1 Halioglobus sp. | reverse complement strand
GCGAGAACGCCTAGTGTACTGAGCTTCACAGCCCCGGCTCAACCGGCGGTGGAAATCCGATCCGGTACCCCGGGCCTTCCCGGGAGGCGAGTGAGCCGCGCGCCAGCCCTTTGCGTATACAAATCATGGACATAGCGAGGGTATCCGGCATGCAGCGGCTTGTTTTACTGATCTTGCTTTCCCTGGGGGGCCCAGCCATGACGGCGCACAGTATCGAAGAACCCGCCTGGTCACCGGTGGCGCAGTTGGAGGCGGTGGAGATCAGGCAGTACGAACCGGTTATCCAGGCCAGGACCGCCATCGGCCAGGAGGGCCGCTCGACCAGCGGTTTTCGCACGCTCGCCGATTATATCTTTGGCGGCAACGCGAGGGAGCAGTCGATCGCCATGACAGCCCCGGTAGAAGAGCTGTTGGCGGAGCGAGACGCCTATATGGCCTTCACCATGCCTGCGGAGTATGGACTCGAGGAGCTACCCGAGCCCACAGATGGTCAGGTAACTCTGCACCCGGTGCCCGCGCGCACCATGGCGGTGGTGAGTTTCTCGGGCTGGGCCCGGTCTGCCGTGGTGGCCAGGAAGACACGACTTTTGTTCGAGACGCTCGAGGGCAGTGATTGGGAGCCCGTTGGCAGTCCGTCGCTTAACCAGTATAACCCTCCCTGGACACCGCCCTGGAGTCGGCGCAACGAGGTGACGGTCGAAGTGAGGCCGGTGAATTAGGAAAAGTCTACCCGCCTCAGGTCCAGAGACTCAGCGGCGGGTCGGAGGAGACGCCGCGCAGTATATCGCTGCGCGACACCAGGCCAACCAGGGCGTCGCGCTCATCCACCACCGGCATCGCGCTGAGCCGGTACTCCAGCATGACACGGGCAATGCGCCGGATGTCCGTGACCGGGTCTGCGGTGATGACATCGGCAGACATTGCATCCGCGATGCTTCTCCCGGCCGTCGTGTCGCGCCCACCCGTGGCCATTACCAGTGTTCTCAACAGGTCGCGTTCGGAAACTATTCCCACGAGGCGTTGTTGCTCATCGAGCACCGGTAGCTGCTGGTAGCCCAATTCACGCAGGCGCCGCAGAGCGGACTGGACATCGAGGTTAACGGACGCCGTTTGCACCGGGTGGCTCATTATCTGGTAGGCATGCACGACGGCCTCGCGCTCGGGTATCTTGCGCGCCTCGCGGTAGGCCTGCACCGCGCCCTGCGAGAAGGGTTGGTTCGCCGCTTGCTTCGCATCCTCGCGCAAGGCCAGTCCCGTGTCCATTGCGCCGGCCATGGCCGCGCTGCCCGGGGGCTTGCGTACCTTGCGCAATTGCTCCAGGGGATCCCTGAACTGGCGCCCGTACGTATCGTAGATCGCAAACATGGTCGACCTTTAGCGGTAGTTTCCCTATGACAACCTAGCGCGGTTGGCCCGCCGGTACCAGACGGCTTAGCTACGCCGATTGCTCGGAATTTCCGTGCATTCACAGGCCCTGCAGGGTGCAATCCGCGTCGCCGCCCGGATCGTAGTTACAGTACCGGACCTTGTCCCGAGGAGAAAGCAGATATGTTGGGCCTGTTTGGCAGATCGCCATTGAAAAAACTGCAGAAAGAACACGAAGTGTTAGTGACCCGCGCCTTCCAGGCGCAGCGTAATGGCGATATTCGCCTGTATTCGACGCTTACCGCGGAAGCGGAGGCCGTCAGGGAAAAGATCGACAGCCTGAAGAGCGAGGCCGGTGAGTAGCTGCGCGACCATGACGACCATGGCGGAGCCGCTCAACGTGCTGGGCGAGAAGCTGCAATCCTGCAGCGATGATCCGGTGACGGGGTATTTCCGCGACGGCTGCTGCAATACAGGGGAGGGCGATGCAGGGTCGCACACCGTCTGCGTGGAAATCTCCGCCGCCTTCCTGCAATGCTCGCTGGCACTGGGCAACGATCTCGTCACCGCCCGCCCCGCGCTCGGCTTCCCCGGCTTGCAGCCCGGCGACCGCTGGTGCGTCTGCGCGGCCCGCTGGTTGGAAGCGCAGGAGAGACAGGCGGCGCCGCGGGTTTACCTGCGCAGCACGCACAAGCGCGCGCTGGAGGTCATACCACTGGCGCTGCTGCGGCAATACGCGGCCGATCTGCATTGACGGGGTCCCGCGGGCGCGGGTGAGCACGGGAGACGTCGGCGAGGGAATCGCGTCCGATGTCGCCGCGCCAGGTTCCCGGTAATCGTCAGGCGCTAGGGCCCTGCGTCACCGACCTGCCATTCCCACTGTGTCGGCGCCCAGGTAATAATCGCGTCTGCATCTTCCTGCAGGAGGAAGTCTGCGGCCACGGCGGCGTTGGTCGCCTCGGTGACGGCTGCGACGAAGCCTGCCTGGTCGACATACAGACCGGCCATCTCGTCGGCCGTGAACAGGCGCGTGGTGCCGAACAGGCCGCAGAAGCTGCCGCCCGTGTTGCGCTCCCCGCGCAGCACCGCGGAAGGCGCATCGACGTAGGGGGTGCGGATGCCGCCCAGCGCATTGCCGAGGTCGTCGTACACGAAGTCCGAGCCGTCGTCATTGAGTTCGAGCAGCGGCGACGGTG
>JAWVYG010000653.1:0-2563 GCA_033722815.1 Halioglobus sp. | reverse complement strand
GCGGGGGGCTGGGACACACCCGCAGCAGACGACGGCGAGGGCTCGTAGGCCTGCTTTATCTGGATCTCCCGCGCCTTCGCGGCCTCGGACTCGTCGCGGGGCCGGTCGCCAAAATGCACGTTGCCCTGGTCGTCCACCCACTTGTATACCTGCGCCGTCGCGCCCGGGCCGAGCAACAGGCAGGCCAGCGAGAACAGGGTTGCAGTGCAAGCGCTTGTCGGGGCCATCGGGGCAGTACCGCTATTGCAGTCGATAGCCAGATTCTGGCGGCGAAACCACCGGGCGGGGCGGCACACTAGAGATCCAGCCTGCGCAGGTCGGGGTCCTTCACGCTGAACCGCCACAGGTCCTCGAACAGGTTGAGATGGCGCTGGGTGGAGGCGCGCGAATCCGGCTCGTAGAAGGCGTTCGTGTCCGAGTCTCCCGGCTTGTACAGGACCCCGTTGCGGTCGCGCACGACGATGGTCTCGTCGTTCCAGTCGGGGTGCTCGTCCAGGCGCTGTATGTGCACCGTGCTGGGCAGCCTGCGGGCGAGGTTGACCAGCTTGTGGCCGCGGCTGACCACCTCGCGCTTGTCGCGCAACAGGATGCGCACCTGTGTCTGGCGCGTTGCCCTGGCCAACGCACTGAGCGTGGCCACTAGCTCCTCGCTGTCGAAAACGGCGTGGTCCAGTGTCGGGCTCAGAATGCAGACGTAGCGCGACGCGGTCGCGCACAGGTCGATAACGTAGTCGTCGAAGGGCTGCGGGTAGTCTATCCCCGTAACAAACTCTTCAACCGGTGTCTCGCGGGACATAGATGCAACCCACCTCCAGGAGAAAATGCAGCAGCGACCTGCCATCGGCGCACGCGAGCAACTCACCCCAGCCGTCCGCCTGCAACTCACGCGACCGGTACAACGCCTGCAACGGCGGCAGCACCCGGGCGTCGCAGACCAGGCTCCTGCCATTAGCATACACTGTAATGCCTTGCGCGCCGGTCAGCCAGGCCAGTTTTGCCGCCGGTTCCAGGACCACAGGCCCGGCGCCGGCAAGCAGCGCCTGCAATTCCTCCTCGGCTGACCCGTCGAGGGGCTGCAGCTCGTAGCGCGGCTCCGTGAGCAGTTCGCCGAACCAGTCCGCACTGCGCGGCAGTTGCTCGAGCAGCCGGCGCACCTGCCGCTGCGCACGCTCCAGGTCATCCGGATCGATCGCACCGCCATCCGCCGCACCTCTTCCCGCATCGGTGAGGAACGTGTCCGGATCCATTTCCTCCAGCGCCGCATCGACACAGCGCGAAAGCACGTCGCCCAGGCGCGGCGCGCGAAAACCGATGGAGAGGGTCATGCTGTCACCCAGGGCCGTACCCCAGTGCGCCACGCCCGGTGGCACATACAGCAAGTCGCCGGGAGCGAGTGTGTACTCATGGCGGGTATCGAATTGCGCAAGGATGCGCAGTTCGTCGTGGGGGAGCAGGGTGGAGGAGGCGTCACAGGTCTGCCCGATGCGCCATTGCTTGCGACCCTTAGCCTGCAGCAGGAACACGTCGTAGTTATCGTAGTGGGGCCCGACGCTGCCGCCGTCGGTAGCGTAGCTGACCATGACGTCGTCGATGCGCCAGCCGGGCAGGAAGTCGACCAGGTCGCGCAGCCGCGTGACCGGCTCGAGGTAGTGGTCGACGGCCTGTACCAGCAGCGTCCAAGGGCCGGGACGCTGGAAGTCGGTCGCCTCGAAGGGGCCGTGCCGTACCGACCAGCCCCCGTCACTGTTGTCGACAAGGCGCGACTCGATATCGCTATCCAGCGCCAGTCCGGCCAGCTCGTCCGGGGATAGCGGCGCGCTGAAATCGGGCAGGGCGCCCGGGACATACAGCGGCTTGCGCTGCCAGTACTGCGCGAGAAACTCTTCGCGCTGCGATAGTAGCCTGATTCGGCCGGACACGTCGCCTACTCGATCGCGTCAGCCTGCTGCACCGCGTTGCCGATGTAGTTGGCGGGTGTCAGCGCCAGCAGCGCCTGCCTGGCGTCCTCGGGCAGCGCCAGGCTCTCTACGAACGCCTGGATCGTCTCGCGGTTCATATCCTGGCCGCGGGTCAGCGCCTTGAGCTTCTCATAGGGCTGCTCGATACCGTAGCGGCGCATCACCGTCTGGATAGGCTCGGCCAGTACTTCCCAGCTGTTGTCCAGGTCCTCGACGAGCCGCGCACCGTTGAGCTCCAGCTTGCCGATTCCCTTGAGCGTAGAGGCGTAGGCGATCACGCTGTAGGCAAAACCGACGCCCATATTGCGCAACACGGTGCTGTCGGTGAGGTCGCGCTGCCAGCGGCTCACCGGCAGCTTGGCGGACAGGTGGCCGAGAACGGCGTTGGCGAGCCCGAGATTGCCCTCGGAGTTCTCGAAATCGATGGGGTTCACCTTGTGCGGCATGGTCGAGGAACCCACCTCGCCGGCGACCGTCTTCTGGCGGAAGTAACCCAGCGATATATAGCCCCAGGCATCGCGGTCAAAGTCGAGCAGTACTGTATTGAAGCGCGCCACGCAGTCGAACAGCTCCGCCATGTAATCGTGCGGCTCGATCTGCGTCGT
>JAWVYG010000652.1:0-2565 GCA_033722815.1 Halioglobus sp. | reverse complement strand
GAGCAATGGGTGGCACGGTACAACGGCCCGGGAATGAGCGCCTCGATACAGGGCCCGTCGCGCTCCACGATCGCCGCATTCCACGTGTACAACAGCTGCTGCACCGTTTCGATGGCGCCGCCCTGGATAACCAGCGTGGAGTCGTTGCACACGGCGGCGCAGATCAGCTCGGACAGCCAGGACTTCGCCGTTCCCGGTGGTCCGACGAGCATCGCACCCCGCGAGGTGGCCAGCGAGATGACGATGCGCGTCACGACTTCCCGCGACGCAACGAACTTGGCGCTGCTGTTCGCGCCGTCACCGAGCACGAAGGCCTCGACTGCGCGCGGCGACAACTGCCAGCCCGGCGGCTTGGGCCACTTGTCGGCGTCGCGCAGGGCGGCCAGTTCGTCGGCATAGACAATTTCCGCAGGCAGGCGCTGCGCGCGGCGCCGGGCTTGCATAATATCGGCGGTCATTTACCAGGCCCCCCGTTTTTCCGGTGCCATGCGATCCGACGGCAGGATGCGCGGCAGTTCCGTGACGGGAATGACACCCTCGACCACGTGGCTCAGCGCGCTGTCGCGCATGGTGGTCAACCCGGAGTCCAGCGCGATGGCGCGCAGCCGGTCGATCGGGTACTGCTGCGAGATCGCGTTGCGAATATCATCGTTCACGCGCATGTACTCGACTACCGCGACACGGCCGCGGGTACCGCGCCCGCTGCAGCTGTCGCAACCTGTGCCGACGAAACTGCGGAAGCTGCCCGGTGTGCCCTCGGGGAACAGCTCCTCGAGGATTGCCTCGTCGGGCTCCGCCTCGACCTTGCAGTCCGGACAGATGCGCTTGGCAAGTTTCTGCGCGATGACGCCCATCAGTTCGCTGGCGACCGAGTTGGCATGCACGTTGAGGTCGTAGATGCGCTGCACCGCGTCGACCGCGTCGTTGGAGTGCAGCGTCGACAGCACCACGTGGCCGGTCTGCGATGCGCGGATAGCCTCCACCGCGGTCTCGGTATCGCGAATCTCCCCGACCAGGATCACGTCCGGGTCGAGGCGCACGAAGGAGCGCATGCCATCGGCGAAGGTGAAGCCGATATCGGGTCGCGCCCAGGTCTGCTGTATACCCTCGATGGAGTACTCGATAGGGTCCTCGATGGTCAGCACCTTGCGGCGCCCGTCCTTGGCCAGCTCGGTCAGTCCCGCGTACAGCGTGGTCGACTTGCCCGACCCGGTCGGCCCCACGACCAGCACCAGGCCGGAAGGGTTATCCAGCAGGCGCCGGTAGTGCTGCATCATCGCGCGGTTCATGCCCAGGTCCTCGATCGCGACGATATTGCCGGACTGGGGCAGGATGCGGATGACCACCGCCTCGCCGTTCAGTGACGGCTGGATCTGTATGCGCAGGTCGTAGGTAACATCGTTGGCGGTGAGCTGGGAACGCCCGCCCTGGGGCAGCCGCTTCTCCGCGATATCCATCTTGCCGCGAATCTTGATGACATTGATCAGGCCGCGCGTCTCCTCGCGCGACAGGCTGTAATGGGTGATGTCGTGCAGGTCGCCATCGACCCGCAGCCTGAAGCGCGTGCCGGACGGGAACTGCTCGATGTGCAGGTCGCTGGCGCCCTCACTGACGGCGTCGAGCAACAGTGCGTCCAGCAGGGTGACGAGGTGCGCCTCGATCTTGTTCTTCTTCGACTTCTTCTCGGCCTCCTCTTTCTTCTGCTCTTCCTGCCGCGCCAGCTGCTCCCATACCTGCCGGGCATCAGCGCGCTGGGACAGCTCCACCGTGGTCCACAGTCGCTTGAAGTCGTTTGGCGTGACCAGGATCTTCAGTACCTGGTCGTAGGGATACATGTGGTAGATGTCATCGACCGACGCATCGGGGTCATCCGTTGCCACGTGCAGGCTGCGTCCCTCGACCTTCACCGGGATCAGGTGGTGGCTGTCGAGGAAGCTGTGGGAGAATCCGTTCATCAGGTCCGGCTGTATCTCGGACAGCAGTTCCTCCAGCGGCGCAAACGGCATACCGTTCTCCGCGGCGAGGCGACAGTAGAGCGTGGTGTCCTCCAGGTTCAGCTTGTCGCGCAGCGCCTTGATCACCGGGATCTTCTTGCGCCTCGCTGTACGTCGCGCCTCGCTCAGCATGACCTGGTCGACCACGCCCATGTCCAGCAGCGTGATGCCGGAGTCGCGGGAGAAATCCACCAGCGCCAGTTCCCGCCGCGGGCTGACGCCATGCTGGCTGACGCCGTAGCGGGCCAGTATGAGACTGTCGTTTTCCCCCTGCTCCATCGCCAGCAACTGCCCTTCGTCTGCCAGCTGGTCGATCAGGTCGCTCTTCACCGTCACCTTGGGGCTGGCGACGAAAATCCGGTCGAAGGGCGCCAGGTCCGGCGCACCGCGCGTGCCGTCGCCCTTGCGCAGCACCAGGTTGGCCAGTCCGAGCCGGTTGAAGCAGTCCTGCGCGAGGCGCAGGATCGTCGGGTTGTTCTCCACTGCGATCACGCGCTCGGCGAGCTTGCTCAGCAGCGCCGCCACGTAGCCGGCGCCGGTACCGATGACGAGCACCGAGTGGTGTGCCTGT
>JAWVYG010000651.1:0-2567 GCA_033722815.1 Halioglobus sp. | reverse complement strand
CGTGCCTGCCGGCACGCTCGATGATGATCCCGGGCCGGACGTCATGGGGCACATCTACGTCGGCTCGATGGCCTCCTGGGACAGGATCGGCGACGATGCGCCGCGTTACGACGAAAACATCACCGGTTGATGTCGCAGCCGCGCGGGGCGCGTCAGGGTATGGGGAGATTGTGTTCTACTGGCTCACGCGCGACCGGTGGCACGCTTGCGGCCAGTGAGTGAGCGCCGCGAAGAGCGCTTACAATGTAGCGTGACGCCCGACGGAGCGGTGTGGTGGAAGAGCAGCAGTACCTCGCAGCGCTGATAGAATTGCACAGTGGTCTCGACCGGCTGGGCCCCGGTGATGATGCATTCTCGCGCGCTATTATCCAGGCGCTGCCGCCGCTGCCGGCACGACCGCGGATTGCAGACATAGGCTGCGGCACGGGCGCCGGTGCGCTGATCCTGGCCGAGACCTGGCCCGTGACGGTGCAGGCGGTGGATTTTTCGCGCACATTCCTCGACGAGATGCTCGAGCGCGCCCGGCGCGTTGGCCTGGGAGGGTCGATCGAGGCCATCGAGTGCGACATGGCCTGCCTCGACTGGCCGCCGGCGTCGCTGGACCTGCTGTGGTCCGAGGGCGCCGCCTACAGGCTGACCATGGGGGGTGCGCTGCGGGCATGGCGGCCGCTGCTCGCCGACGGCGGCATCGCCGTTGTTTCCGAGATGAGCTACCACGCCAGCCCGGTACCGCCGGCGGTCGAGCAGTTCATGCGCGACGTCTATCCCGACATCAACGGCGAGGCGGCCAACGTGGAGCTGGCAATCGCGTCGGGCTTCGAGGTGCTCGACGTGCGGCGGGTGCCCGCCGCGGCCGGGGGGGATAACTACTACGGTGCGCTGGCTCGCAGGATGGACGCGCTCGGCGAGGTCGACGACGAAGTGATGCGTGCGGTGATCGATGATTGTCGCCACGAGATGGACTTCTTCCGGTTACACTGCGATCACTATGGCTACACCTTCTTTATCTTGCGCGCCGTCTAGCGCGTGGGCCACGGGATGGACCGCATGGCCACGCAACTGAAGATCGCCCGCAGCAGCGAGCTGCCTGTGCCGGCGCAGGATTTGCTGCCCCGGCTCGACATGCCGGGCGTGAACGCGGAGATGTGGCCGCTGCTGGTTATGACCGCGCCGCCGGAGTGGCGGGCGCGCCCGATCGTCAGCTGGCCGGCCGGAGGCACGCTGTTTACCAGCTGGATCCTCCTGTTCGGTGTCCTGCCGCTCGACAGGCACGTCTTCGCCCTGCGTGCCGTCGATCCGGGCGCCGGCTTTTCCGAAAGCTCGCACTCGCTGATCAACCGTGTATGGGCCCACGATCGGACCATCGTGGCAACGGCCAGCGGCTGCCGTGTGACCGATGAAGTGCAGTTCCAGTGCCGCGTCGCTCCCCTGGCCTACCTGTTGCGGCCCGTGTACCGTTTCGTGTTCTGGTGGCGGCACCGGCGGCTGCGTAAGCTCTATGGCGTGATCTGATCAGAGCGGCATGGAGAACCAGACAGACAACCAACGCCGCACGCTGCGGCGAACAAAACGGAGAAAGCCATGACCTTTGCACTGTGGACCATCCTTTTCGTTATCCTGCTGCCGTTGCCGCTGGCACTGGTTGCCGACGTTTGTCGCTACCGGGAATTCGGCGAGTTCGACAACAACAACCCGCGTGAACAAAGCGCCCGGCTCAGTGGCCTGGGTGCCCGGGCCTGGGCGGCCCAGCAGAACACCTGGGAGGCGGTGGCCGTCTACACGCCGTCTGTCATCGTTGCCCATATTGCCGGCGTCGACCCCGCGCATATGACCACCACGGCGCTGCTGTTCTGCGTCGCCCGGGTGCTGCACTCGGCCTTTTACCTGCTCGACTGGGGCACGCCGCGTTCGCTGATCTATTTCGTGTCGCTGGGCTGCTGCCTGAATTTCTTCCGCCTTGCAGCGGGCGCTGCCTGAGCAATTACACAGGCCCTCGCAATGGAGCCTGAACAGCTGTTCGGCGCGCTGCTGCTGAGCTGGCTGTTCGGCTCTGTCCTGCTGATCGTGCAGCTGACGCTGCGCGGCCGCAGGCTCGCGGCGGAATTCGCGGCGCGCTACCCGGAGCTGTACGAGGCGCTGGGCCGGCCGCGCCCCGGCCTGCTGTACAGCGCGCGGCGCACCCGCTTCACGCAGTTTGTCGTCCGGCGCGATTTTGAGCAGGCGGGGGACGCCCGGATGAATGCAAAGTTTGAGGACTATCGACGGCGCGAGGCGCGGCTCCTGCTGGTGTTGCTGGTCAGCCTCTGCGTAGTCGGCCTGATTATTCTCGCGCTGCGTGGCGGGCTGTGACACTCCGCGGCCGGCGGCGACCGTGGACCTCGGCGTTCGCCCCGCGGCTTCGCCTGGAGCCTACCGCTGCACTGCGCTTGTCGGGGCGGCGCGCGGCTGGTCGACAAAGATCGGCGATGACCAGGCGCGTTCCTGTACCGGTGCAAGGCAGTCGTCACTGAAGTCCGTGCGGTAGTCGCCGTAGCAGGGGTCCATGGACTGCATGACGCCCTCGTCGT
>JAWVYG010000650.1:0-2568 GCA_033722815.1 Halioglobus sp. | reverse complement strand
GCTGCCGACATAGCGCAGTCCGGTATCGATGCTGACCTCATGCCGCAGGTCGGCGGCGAGCCAGAGGTTTGCCGCGTGTTCCGGTGAGGCATCCCCGGTTGCCAGCGACTGGCTGTCCATGCTGCCGTTGACCAGGTCAAGGTCGATATCCAGCCAGGTATAGTTGGCATTGACCGCCAGCCAGGGTTTGAACTTCCACCTGGCGTCAACTTCCAGCCCCGCTGTCCTGCCTTTCATGTTGTTGGCGAAGATGGCAAGGAAGGGGTCTGGTGGCGTGGAGACGATATCCACGGTGCGCAATTCATCATAGCGGTTGTAGAACGCTGCCATATCCAGCGTCATGCGGTCGGCCAGGCTGTGACGCAGGCCGATTTCACAGGCGATCAGCTCTTCCGAATCATAGGCGTTGCTGCCCGTGATCGTCAGCGGGGGCAGGCCCGGCGGGACTGGTGGCGGTGTTACCGTCAGGATGCCATCGTGTTCGCCGCGTGCGGGTGTGCGCACGGTGCGTGATATTGCGCCCCAGAGTGTGCCTCCTGTATCGGTGCGCCAGGCGAGGCGTACATTCGGCTGCAGCTCGAAGCCGGTGAAATCGTTGTGCTCAAGCTTGCTGCCGATCGTCAGTTTCGCCCGCCCTCCCGACAGGCTTATCTCGTCCTGGATGAAGGCGGTGAGCAGATCGACGCGGCGGTCCGCCGGCTGCAGGCTGAATATCCGGGTCGGCCTGGTGTCGTCATCGATGCTGCGGTAATTCAGACCCCAGACGATGTCGTGTCGTGCGTCGGCTGTGAAGTGATGCTGGAATTCCAGGTCAATGGTGTGTCGGTCCTCGAACAGGTCAGCACCTTCGCGGCTGACATGGTCGTAATAGGCCCGAAAACTGTAACGGGAATGCGCGCCGGCATCATGCGTCCAGCGGTAGTGCAGGTTGCCGCCCGCCATCTCGGTATCGTCGACGAGGGCGACGGGCGATGTGGCGATACCGAGTTCCTGTCCGCCGGTGCCACGATAGTAGTCACCCTGCAGTGTATGGCTGCCGGTCCCGCCGTATTTCCAGTCGCTGCGGAAGCCGGTCTGGGCCATCTCGTAGTCATCGTGTGACCCGCCGGGCCTGTGGCCCTCGTCATCCGACCGGGACATGGCGTAAACCCGGTAATCCACGCCGTGTTTCCCGGTTCCGCCGTGACGGGCATTGACCAGGTGCTCGAGTTCATTGCCTGCACCGATCGTTACCAGGTTTCCACGGGTGGCGGCCGCCGGTTTCGTGATGATGTTGATTACACCATTGACGGCATTGGCGCCCCACAGCGTACCGCCCGGGCCGCGGATGACCTCGATACGCTCGACGTCTTCCAGCATCACCAGGTTTGACTCCCAGTAGACGCCTGCAAACAGCGGTGTGTAGACGCTGCGCCCGTCGATCAGTACCAGCAGCTTGTTGGCGAAACGGCTGTTGAAACCGCGCGCGGTAATCGCCCACTTGTTGGCATCGATACGCGCGACCTGCACTCCCGGCACGCGGCGCAGGGCATCGGGTATGCTGGTCACGCCCCAGCGATTCAGGTCTTCGTTGGTGATGACGAAGACCGCGGCGGCGGCCTCTGATTTCTTTTGCGGTTTCTTCGCGACGGATGTGACCTCGATATCCATCAGCGCCTCGAGACTCATGTCCATCAGGTCCGTCGCGGACGTGGTGGCCTGCACCCGGGTTGGTGCCAGCAGCAGGCAGAGCAGCAGCGACAGGCCGGACCACACCCGGCGCGGGTGTGCCGGCTGACGCTGTCTCGCGTGGCCCGGCGACAGGTCGCTGGTCCACCGTGTGCCGGGGTGGCTGGATGGGCCTGTCGGCTGCGCCAGTCTCCTCAAGATGGCTGTCATCATCTGTATGCTACTGTTTATAAATACTTATTCATGGAATCCGGGGGTAGCGCGCAGGCACCTGCCCCCGGCCCTTTGACTCAGGGAAGGCTATCGGCGTTGTTTGTCGCGACCTGAAGAAGCCGCTGACCGGCAGGATGATTCAGGGGGGGCGGGAATGACGGCAGGTGCCGGATTTATGTTTTGTCCCTGTCCGGCTTGCCGGGCAGGTCGAGCTGGACCACGACGGAATCCTGCGGTTCGTCGATAAAGCGCGGGCGGGCATCCATGGGGCGGCCGGCGGCCTCGTTCAGTTCGGTCTCGCGTGCACTGATCAGTGCCAGGCACTTGCGTATACCGTCGATGGTTTCATCGCTGAGCGGGTGACGGAAGCCCGGCTTGGTATAGGTATCCCTGGCGACATCGGTCAGTACCCGCTTCATGACGCGCAGGATGCGCTCTTCCTTGGTCAGCCCGGTCTCTTCGTTCATGGTGTTGCCCGTCCGTTTTGGTGTCGGGGTTATTGTCGCACAGAAGGGCTGCGCGGGCAGGCCACGTCACTCCTTAATATAGATGTATTCCCAGTCGCAGCCGGTCAGTATTCCGAGCTGCTTCATCAGGGGCTCGCCCGGTACGGCCTCCGATGGGTATATCCCCCTGATTTCAAGAAAGACTTTGCCGAAACCGGCGCTCTTGCGGAAGGCCCACCCG
>JAWVYG010000649.1:0-2574 GCA_033722815.1 Halioglobus sp. | reverse complement strand
GTGGCACCAGGGACACCAAGAGCACAAAAGCGATCAGCAGGTAAGTGAGCATGGGCTGTGGTGATGTATATCAATCGCCGTTCATTTCGCCATCCCGCGCCGCTTACACGGGAGCTTCCGGGGCGACATTCTATGCTATAAAGTGCACAGCTTGTTGGATTTATCGCGGAGTAAGCCATGTCCCAGTACCAGAAGATCCTCGCCGCCATCGACCTCAGCGACGACTCCACGCTCGTGCTGGACCGGGCGCGCGGCATTGTCGATGGCGCCAGTGCGGAGCTGCACCTCATCCACGTGATCGAGCCGCTGAGCTTCGCCTACGGCGGCGACATCCCGATGGACTTCTCCGGCATCCAGGACGAGATTCACCAGCAGGCAACCGCCCAGCTACAGCGCTTCGCCGAGAGCAACGGCATCGACTCAGCCCACCGCCATATCGTGCTGGGCAAGCCCGAGGTGGAGATACACGCCAAGGCCGAGGAGCTGGGCGCGGACCTCATCGTGGTCGGCAGCCACGGCCGCTACGGCCTGGCCCTGCTGATGGGCTCCACCGCCAACGGCGTCCTGCACGGCGCCACCTGTGACGTGCTGGCGGTAAGAGTGGGCCAGTCCAAATAGGCTAGCAGCCTATTGAGAAAGTCTCAGTCGAGTGCAAGTCAAGGCGGAGGCTGGCGAAAAAGCGGAGTGTACACGACAGTACATGAGCAGGGCCCACCCCGCGAAGCGCTTTGGGTGTTTTTCGCCAGTTTCCAACGCGGGATTGTGCCGGCTGAGGCTTTCTCAATAGGCTGCTAGGTGTCCAGGAACTGTCGCAACTGCTCGGCCGAGAACGGCCAGCGCAACTCCTCCCCCTGCGGGCCTGCCAGTACCGGTATCAACACGCCGTAGCGCTCGAACAACGCGTCCGAGTCGGCGATATCCACCTCCTGCAGCTCGCAATCGGCCCCGGCGCGCACCGCCTGCTCGATCATGTCGTGCGCCACCTCGCACAGGTGGCAGCCGCTGGTGCCGTAGAGGATATAGGTCGTCACACTGCTCTCCCGTGGCTCCCCGGGCCGTGCCGAGGGCTTGAACTTCGCCGCGGCCAGGCGTTACCATGCCGCTCCAGGTACACTATATTGAACTATGCCTGCACCCCGACAGTAGCCCGGAGTCGAGTACGTGGCCCTATTTTCACAACCCACCGCCAGAGCGCTGGCCATACTGGATCTGCTCATGGCCAATCCGCACCAGGCGTTCGGGCTGACGGAGATGACGCGGCGCCTGAACCTGAACAAGGCGACCTGCCACGCGATCCTGACCACCATGGCCAACTATGGCTTCCTGGTGCAGCACCCGAAGACTAAGGCCTACCGTCTCGGACCGTCAATTATCGCCGCGGGCAACGCGGCCTTCGCCCAGTTCCCGGTGCTGGAATACGCGCGGCCGGAACTGGAGGCGCTGCAGAACGACGTCGGTGTCGGCTTCGCGGTGACCGGGCGCTCCAAGCTGCACCAGGTCCTGCTCGCCCTGTACGGACGCGCATCGGAGATGATCGACTCGTTCCAGCTCGGCCTGCGGCTGCCCAATACCGCGCCCGTGGCGGCCTGCTTCACGGCGTTTTCCGACGCCAAGTACCTCGAGGCCTGGCTGACCCGCTGCCACGAAAGCCGCGGCGGCTACAACGAGAAGCTCGACCAGAAGCTGCGCGTGTCGCTGATCGCGATCCGCGCCCGCGGCTATGAGGTAACCCTGCGCACCAAAGCGGAAATGGAGCTGCGCAAGGAACTGGAGCGCATCCACAACTCCTGGAGCCTGACGCACCTTGAGGATGCCGCCAACAAGTTCCAGCACGACCTGTGCGACGAGCACTACCACCTGGACCGCATCGATCCCAAGGCGCGCTACGAGGTGAGCACCATCACGGTGCCGGTGTTTGTCTACAAGCAGGTGCCCATCATGTGCTTCGTCGCAGGCTCCGACGACAAGCCCATTACCGGCGCGCGGGTGGAGGAGATCGCCGCGCGCATCAAGGCGTCTGCCGATCGCATCACGGCGCTGGCGATCGGCAACGAGAGCGTCTCCTGAGCCGCCCCGCAATACCCTGACGCATGCCCGACTCCCCCGGCGGCGCGTTCGACCGCTCACTGTTACAACGCCTGCTGACCGTCTACGGCCGCAAGCCCGTGCAGGAAGCGCTGGACGACCCCTCCCTGCAGTGCCACACGCTGCACCTGGCCGAGAGCAACCGCGACTCGGGCGTCATCGCCGCCATCAGGGCGGCGGCAGAGCGCCGGGCGGTACCGGTAAAGCTGCATTCGCGCCAGGCGCTGTCGCGCATTTCAAAGAACGGCAAGCAGGACCAGGGCGTGGCCCTGGACGTGCTGTGTCCCGCCTTCGACTCCCTCGAGCGTTACCTGGAGTCGAACGCGGGCGAACCCCGCCGCAGGCTGCTGGCACTGGACGGCATCACCAACCCGCAGAACCTCGGGATGATCATTCGCTCGGCTGCCGCCGGCGAGGTGCACGGCATCATCCTGCCGGCGCGCGGCTGCGCCGCGCCCGGGCCGCTCGTGATCAAGGCCAGCGCCGGGG
>JAWVYG010000648.1:0-2580 GCA_033722815.1 Halioglobus sp. | reverse complement strand
GTCGGGAAAATGCGCCCGGCGGTAGATGAGCTGGTGCTCTACCTGCAGCAGACGGGGCAGGAGCAGGCGCATGCGTTTTTTCTCGAAGTGCAGCGGCGCCTGCAGTACGTGAGTGAGGAAGACGACCTGCTGGAGCTGTTCATGATGCTGTCGATGACGGCCTTCCAGGGCTTCGCGCTGGACCCCTTCGGCGCAATGCTCGCCGATCGCATTCTCGCCTATGCCGAGCAGGTATCGCACACCTTTTCCGCCGACAACGACGCGGTGCACTGATGGTCGCCCAGGTTACCGCGCGTAGCCGGGGCGAAGTGCAGGGCCATTGCCCCTTCTGCGCCCGTTCGCTGGCGCTGACCTTCCACCACCTGATCCCGCGCAAGGTGCACCGGCGCCCGCGCTTTCGGCGCCGCTATGACGCCGCTGAGCTGGCGCGGGGGGTGTACTGCTGCCGCGATTGCCACGACGCCATCCACGCCACCTACCCGGAGATGGAACTGGCCAGTCGCCTCAACTCGCCGGCCGCCCTGGCACAGGACGCTGCGCTGCAGCGCCACTTCGCCTGGCTGGCGCGCCAACGCAGGGCGCCGGGCTAGCCAGTTACCCGCTTTACGCGCCTGCCGGTGCGTCCTGGCAATGGGCGCAGACGTACAGCCGGCGGCTCTGGGCGGTGCTGCGCAACACGCGGCCGCCGCAGCTATGACAGGGTCGCCCGGCGCGGCCGAACACGTAGAAGCGGCGCTTCGCGCGTGACAATCCCTGTTTCTCGAGCCGCCTGGCCAGTGCGGGCGCAGTCGTGATGCCGCCGGTCTCGTAGCTGCGCCGGCTGATCGCCAGGGTGGCGCGCGCCAGCCTGCCGCGCTCCCCCCGTGACAGTTCCACCGGGCGCGCGTCCGGCCGCAGGCCGGCAACGTACAGTATCTCCGAGCGCAGGTAGTTGCCGTTGCCGGCGAGGAAGGCCTGGTCCAGGTACAGGGCGCTCAGCTGCCGCTTGCTGAAGGCCGGGTCTGCAAGGCGCGCGGCCACGTCGCGCCAGGTCAGCCGCGGATCCATGATGTCCGGCCCTATCCTGCTCAGGAAGGGGTGCTCCTCGAGCCTGTCGGTCTGCCATACGCTGATGTCCGAGGCGCTGTAGAGAATGGCGCTGTGGCTGTCGGTCTGCAACAGCATGCGCAGGCTGCGCCGCGACTGCGGCAGCCTGTGTCCCGCGACGATCCTCCAGACGCCGTACAGCTGGTTATGGGAGTACACCGAGTGGCCGTGATCGAAGTGGGTCAGCAGTGCCTTGCCCCGGGTCTCCACCGCCACCACCTTGTGCCCGGCGAGGGTGCGTGCGAAGCGCTTGAGGCGCGGCAGGCCGAAGCGCACCTTGTGTACGGTCTGTCCTTCCAGCACCGTCGCAATGTTGTCCGCCGCGCGGCGAATCTCGGGTCCCTCGGGCATTGTCGTATGGCTCCGCGAATGTGCTGCCCGGTGGGGCAGGTGTGATCGAGTGGTCGTCGTTGCCAAGAATACGGGGAAAAGCGCGACCGGCGGCATCCGGCATCGGGACAGAAGCTGTACAGTGACCTTTGCCCGGATCGTCGACCCGCGGGATCAGTCGCGCAGCACCCCGTCCAGCTTGCCCTGGACCTCCAGGCAGCCGTGGGCCCCCGTGCCCTCGAACAGCACGTCGTTGCCGGCGCGGCTGCACAGGCGCACGTCGATGGTCGAGGTCATGGTCTCCGCCACACGCTCGACCATGCGCTTCTCATAGGGCGCCATCAGCAGGGCGCCGCCGGCCCGCGTTGCCGTGATTTCCAGGCGGTGCGCGCGGTCGGCGATAGAGAGATGGTAACGATCGTCGTCGACCGCGATGGAATCGATAGTCGCCCCCGTATACGTGGTGAAGCGTAACAGCTGGCCGTCCAGCAGCAGGCCGACGAGGTAACCGCGGAACGAGCCGGTCAGCCAGGGGATGCGCGCCACCGAGGCGCTGATCGAGACGCCGGGGCGATCGAAGTGGTTGCTCTGCGCCCACACGTAGCCGCTGGGAAAGCCGCGACCCCAGTCCTTCTCGATGTAACCGCGCCCGCCGTCGTAGACCGTCTGCTGCCCGTCCACGGACAGTGCACCGGACAGGCCGTGGTCCATGCTGAGGATGCCGTGCTTGCCCTCCATGAAGGGCACGAAACTGTACGGGCCCATCACGCCGGGGCTGGCGGCGGTGACCGGCCAGCCGTTCCACTCGGAAAAACCGACACTGCCCTTGACGCCCTGGCCGCCATCGGTCTCGCCGGGTTCGATGTCCAGGCTGATGCCGTCGCGCCCGAAACGGCTGCGGCCAATGCAGACATCGAAGCTGTCCCGGGAGGCACTGAAGGCATCCAGCGCGAAGCGGTGATAGACGGAGGTGCCGGCGCGGCCATCCAGGACCTGGATGAAAGCGTGCGCGTCGTCGCCCAGGAACACGCCGGGAATGATGGCGCGGGGCTGCTCTCCGGGTTCGTCCACGAGCTTGAAGTACCAGCCCTCGAAACGCGCCCGGCCGCGCTGCAGCATGTGGTGCTGCTGGAAATTTTCCGGTCGCCAGATGTTTTTCAGTCG
>JAWVYG010000647.1:0-2582 GCA_033722815.1 Halioglobus sp. | reverse complement strand
TGCAAAGAGCATGGCACCACCGGGTTTACCCATTCACCGCCGGCGGACTTCTCCGTGCTGTTCATCCACGAGGAACCGGATCGCGCCTGGGACGAACTGGGGCCTTACCTGCTCAACGAGGCGGTGGAATACTCGAGCTGGAAGACCCGGGGCGTCAATCGCCCGCTGGAGTTTTCCAGCGACTCCGTCGAAGCGCTGCGCGCGGAGAAGCGCTACGAGATCATCACGCCCGCCGAGTGCCTCGAACGCCACCGCAGCCGCGCGGATTTCTTCGCCGCCATCCATCCGCTCATCGGCGGCATGCCGCTGGAAGAGGCCTGGACCTGCCTGCGCAGCTACCGGGAACAGGTACTGGAGCCACTGCTGGCGGAGCAGGACAGCTGAGAGTGCTGGCGAAGCGGCGCCACGGGGCGCTGGCGGCGACCCACCGCAATGCCCGCGCAACACCATCACAACAGGAGACGCAGCGCCGTGAAGATGACCGCAGAACTGACCCTCTACCCGTTCAACGAGAACTACATCCCGCCCATCAAGGCGTTTATCGAGTTCCTCAACAACACGGCCGGCCTGCACGTCGAGACACACGCCACCTGCACGATCATCAGCGGCGAGGACCAGCTCGTGTTCGATACCCTGCGCGACGGATTGCGCTGGTGTCGGTCCGAGCACGGCAAGGTGGTGCTGGTGAGCAAGCTGTTGCCGGGACACTCGCTGGACTGATGTTACCGGGCAGGCGGCGTACAACAGCGCCCCGCGCGGGGCCACCTTGACCCCATCGCACTTGCGCACTATTTTAATTCCATATTGGAACTAAAAACGGCTGCGCGGGAGAGTCCGATGAACAAAAAGGTAGCCGTCATTGTGGGCGCGGGCGATGCCATCGGCAGCGCGATAACCCGGCGCTTCGCACAGCGCGGCCTGGCGGTCGTCGCCCTGCGCCGCAACGGCGACAAGCTGGGGACACTGGTCGATGAACTGCAGGGCGCCGGGCACGACGCCCACGCGTTCAGTTTCGACGCCCGCCGTGAGAACGAGGTCGAGGCGCGCTTTGCCGCGATAGAAAGGGACATCGGCGAGATCGAGGTCATGGTGTTCAACATCGGGGCGAATGTACCGATGGGGATTCTCGAGACAGACAGCCGCAAGTTCTTCAAGATCTGGGAAATGGCGTGCTTCGCGGGTTTCCTCACCGGTCGGGAGGCGGCCCGCTACATGACCGGTCGCGGACGCGGCACCATTATTTTCACCGGGGCCACCGCCAGCATACGCGGCGCCGCGGGATTCGCCGCGTTCGCCAGTGCCAAGCACGGGCTGCGCGCACTGGCCCAGAGCATGGCACGGGAACTCGGCCCACAGAATATTCACGTCGCCCACGTCGTCATCGACGCGGCGGTGGACACGCAGTGGATCCACGACAACCTGCCGGATGCAGCCCGCCTGAAAGACCAGGACGGCATCGTCATCCCCGCTGACCTGGCAGAAAACTATGTCTTGCTGCACGACCAGCCGCGCAACGCCTGGACCTTCGAAATGGACCTGCGGCCCTGGATGGAACGCTGGTAAGACAACTGGAGGTGACCGGAGCACACATGAGCAAGAGCCTCGAATTCTATTTCGACTTTGGCAGCCCCACCGCCTACCTCGCCCATAAGCGCTTGCAGCAGCTTGCCGCGCAATACGACCTGCAGGTGCACTACAGACCCATGCTGCTGGGGGGCATATTCAAGGCGACAGGCAATACCTCCCCGGTCGCGATACCGGCCAAGGGCGCGTACATGTCGCAGTACGACCTGCCCCGCTTCGCACGGCGCTATGGCGTGGCGCTGACATTCAATCCCTTCTTTCCCATCAACACGCTGAACCTCATGCGCGGCGCCATCGCCGCCAGTGAACTCGACTGCTTCGACGCGTATATCAATGCCGTCTACGACGCAGTCTGGATCGATGAGAAAAACATGGGGGACCCGGACGTCGTTGCACAAGTGTTGACGGCAGCGGGTCTGGACGCGGCCGCCCTGGCGGAAAAGAGCCAGGAGCCCGAGGTTAAGGCACGGCTTATCGCCCTGACCGAAGAAGCCCTTGCGCGCGGCGTGTTCGGGGCGCCAACGATGTTCATGGACGAGGAGATGTACTTCGGCCAGGACCGACTGGATTTTGTCGAAGAGGTGCTGCAGGCGTGAGTAAGTAGCGGACCGAAAGACAACCCGGCCGGGAATCAGTCGGTCTCTTCGAACAGGTGCTGGTAGTGTTCGCTGCTGAAACCGCGGTATTGCATGAAGCGGGCACGCCGCGCCCTCTCCTTCAGCTGGGTGGCCGGTATCTCGCCAAACTTCTTGCGTAACACCTGGCCCGCCAGCGCGTACCAGTCGACATCCTCTGCGCTCAGGGCTGCGGCATAGAGCTCACCCGATATCCCCTTGCGCCGGGCATCCTGCGCTATGCGCAGCGGGCCGAATCCGCGACCGATCCGCTGCCTGACGAAGCTCTCGGCAAAGCGGGCATCGCTTTGCAGGTTCTCCTGCACCAGCCGCTGCAGCTGCTCTTCCACGACACCGTCGTCGTCGAAACGACGGCGGAGCTTC
>JAWVYG010000646.1:0-2594 GCA_033722815.1 Halioglobus sp. | reverse complement strand
TAACGCCGGTGTCGGCGGGGAGGCCGGTGGCAGCATCGCCAGCACGGATTTCGAACAGCTCGCCATGGTATTCGACGTCAACAGCACCGGCCCCATGCGTGTCACCCAGGCCCTGCTGCCCAACCTCGAGGCGGGCGAGGGCAAGACGGTGGTACAGATCAGCAGCGTCATGGGCAGCATCGCGGGTAACGGCGGTGGTTACTACGGCTACCGCGCCAGCAAGGCGGCGCTCAACATGCTCAACAGGTCGCTTGCCACCGAGCTGGGCAAGCAGGGCTTTGTCTGCGTGGTGATGCATCCCGGCTGGGTCAAGACCCGCATGGGCGGCAGCGCCGCGCCGGTCGAGGTGCCCGACAGCGTCGCCGGCCTGCTGCGCGTTATCGATGGCCTTGGCGCTTCGGATAACGGCCGCTTCCTCGACTACCAGGGCAAGGAACTGCCCTGGTAGATTCGACCCGGCCCGGCGCGAGCGGCGTGGCTGCACTTTGCGAGCATCGCTAAGCGCCCGCGGTGAACACCTGCATTTTGAGGCAGCGCGCCGGGTCGCGCTCCGGGAAGTCCTCGCGCTGGGGCAGGCGCGCGGCCAGTTGGTAATGTGGCAGCTTGCGTTCGAACAGCTCGGGCAGGAAATGCTCATCCAGGTAGGGTGCGTTGAGGCAGGCGAGGATGTGCGCCCCCGGCGCCAGCCACGGCGGTAGATGTTCAAGCAGCCGGGCGTAGTCCCTGTCGGCCTCGAAGCTGCCTTTCTGCCGCGACGGCGGGTCGATGACGACCAGTTCGTAGGGGCCCAGTGTCTCCAGCTTGCGCGTGGAGCGAAACACGTCGTGGGCCAGGAACGTCGCGCGTCTGGCGTCGAGGTCGTTGTGCGCGTGGTTGCGGCCCCCGGCGGCGATCGCCGGCCGCGACAGGTCGATGTTGACCACGTGCTCGGCACCGCCCGCAAGCGCTGCCACGGAGAAGGCGCAGGTGTAGGCGAACAGGTTGAGCACGCGCCGCCCGGCAGCAACACGGTACACCCAGTCCCTGGCGGGGCTGGCATCGAGAAAGAAGCCGATGTTCTGGTTGGCTTCGAGGTCGAGTTCGAAGCGCAGTCCGCGTTCCCGCGCGAAGCAGGCCTGTGGAAGAGTGCCGTGAATGATGTGCTGGCGCGAGGCCCCCCTGTGCCGATGCTGCAGGGAAACCGCTTCCACTTCGCGGTGTGAATCCGCAAAGCCGGTGAGTGCGCGCTCGATCTGCGCAACGGTGTCCGCGTCCCGCTCGCCATAAATGACGGCTCTTACGACCGGGCTGAACCAGTCGACGGTAAGGAACGTCAGCTCGTCAAAGCAGTGGCCCCTGCCGTGGAACAGCCGGCAGGCGTCCGCCGGGAGCGGCCCGTCATGGCGGGCCAGTTCCTCGCGCAGTAGGTCGGCCACGTTCGCGCGGGTAATCAGACGTTGAAGCGGAAGTGAATGACGTCGCCGTCCTGGACCACGTAGTCCTTGCCCTCCAGGCGCCAGCGCCCGGCATCCTTGGCACCCTGCTCGCCGCGATGGGCGACGAAATCGTCGTAGCCGATGACCTCGGCGCGGATGAAGCCCTTCTGGAAGTCCGTGTGGATGACACCCGCGGCCTCCGGTGCGGTAGCGCCGACTTTCACCGTCCAGGCGCGCACTTCTTTCGGGCCGGCGGTGAAGAAGGTGTGCAGGTTGAGCAGCTGGTAACCGGCCCGGATCACGCGGTCCAGGCCCGCCTCGGACATGCCCATCTCCTGCAGGAATTCCAGGCGCTCTTCGTCGTCGAGGTCGGCGATCTCGGCCTCCAGCTGGTTGCAGATCGCGACCACCTCGGCCTTCTCCGCCCTGGCGATGGCCCTGACCGCCTCCAGGTGCGGGTTGTCCTCGAAGCCGTCCTCGTTGACGTTGGCGATATACATGGTCGGCTTGCTGGTCAGCAGGAACAGCTGCCGCATCAGCGCCTGTTCATTGTCGTCCAGATCCAGCGCGCGTACCGGGCGCGCCTCGTTGAGGTGGGGCAGCAGCTTGTCTTCCAGCAGCGCCTTCATCACTACCGCTTCCTTGTCACCGCTCTTCGCGGTACGGGTCACTTTCTGCAGCTGCTTTTCGCAGCTCTCCAGGTCGGCCAGTGCCAGCTCCGTATTGATCACCTCGATATCGGCCTGTGGGTCGATCGCGTTGGCCACGTGTATGACGTTGTCGTCCTCGAAGCAGCGCACCACGTGGGCGATGGCATCCGTCTCGCGGATGTTCGCCAGGAACTGGTTGCCCAGTCCCTCGCCCCTGGAGGCGCCGGCCACGAGGCCGGCGATGTCCACGAACTCCATGGTCGTCGCGATCTCCCGTTCGGGTTGTACGATAGCCGCGATCTCGCTCTGGCGCGGATCCGGCACGGGCACGACGCCGGCATTCGGCTCGATGGTGCAGAAGGGAAAATTCTCCGCGCCGATGCCCGCCTTCGTGAGCGCGTTGAACAGCGTCGACTTGCCGACGTTGGGCAGGCCCACGATGCCGCAGTTGAATCCCATAGCAGTGTCCTTTCGATGTGGCCGCCGTTCAGGCGGCGCTGAAGCTGTGTAAACGTGTCATGGCCTTGAC
>JAWVYG010000645.1:0-2598 GCA_033722815.1 Halioglobus sp. | reverse complement strand
CTAGCCCGCGCGCAGCTGGCCGAGGTAATCCATCTTGCCCAGCGGCACACCGGCCATGCGCAGGATGGCGTAGGTGGTGGTGGCATGGAAATAGAAATTGGGCAGCGAGAAAGACGTGATGAAATTCTCGGCAGAGAACGGCAACTCGAAGTCGCCCGCCCTGAACAGCATGGACTTGCCCTCCAGCGCGTTCACCTCGTCGGGCGAGCGCGCACGCAGCGCCGTCGCGGCCTCGCCGACCAGTGCCTGCAGGCCGGCGTAGTCCAGCTCCAGCGACGGCGGCGGCGTGAAGAGACCGGCCTCTGCACCCTCGATGGCGCCGCGTGAATGGTGCATCACCGATACCACCTGGAAATGAAAGGGCAACATGTCCTCGCGCAGCCGCGTCTCCACGATGTCGCCCAGGTCCACCCCGTTGTCCTGCGCGTACTGCTCGCCCTTCTGCATCACCTGGCCGACGGAATCGAGTACCTGCAGGTAGGATGGCACGCAGAGGTCATAGAGGGATATCGCCATGTCATCGTCTCCTTATGCGGCGCGGTGAGCTCACTGGCTGCAGGCGGCGCAACGGTGTGGCACCGGCAAGAAGATCCCATCTATACTGGGAGCGAACAGGACAGCCCCGGACCGTACGGCGTGTCCTGCAGGCCCCGGCACACCTGGATCGGCCCGGCAGAATAACAACCATAGCAGAAAAGAAGCGAGGGACTACGGCAATGAAAGCAGCGGTACTGGAAGAGGTAGGACAGCCGATACAGATCCACCACGACGTGGACATCATCGAACCCAGGGCGGGGGAGATACGCGTCAGCGTCAAGTACTGCGGTGTCTGCCACTCCGACCTCAGCGTCGTCGACGGCGCTATCCCCACCTACGGCAAGACGATACTCGGCCACGAGGCGGCGGGCATCGTGGAGGCCGTGGGGCCCGGGGTCAGCTCGCTGGAGGTCGGCGATCACGTCGTGCTGACGCCGGTGCCGCCCTGCGGCAGCTGCTACTACTGCCTGCGCGGCGATGCGGCGCTGTGCGCCAACAACACCGCCATGCACACCTACGCCCTGGCCGACGGCGTTACCGGCCTGTCGCGCGGCGGCGAGGTCATCTACAAGGGCCTGGGCGTAGCCGCGTTTGCCGAGAAGGTCGTGTCGACCGCGAACGGCGCGGTAAAGATTCCCGGGGACATACCCCTGGATATCGCCTGCCTCATGGGCTGCGCCCTGCAGACCGGCACCGGCGCCGTGCTCAATACCGCGCAGGTGGAGACCGGCGCCACGGTGGTGATCATGGGTCTGGGCGGTGTCGGCATTGCCGCCGTGCAGGGTGCGCGCCTGGCTGGCGCGGCGGTGATTCTCGCCTCGGACCCGGTGGCGGAGCGGCGCAAGATGGCCCTGCAGTTCGGCGCCACCCACATCAATGATCCCATGACCGAGGACCTGCTCGGACAGTGTCATGTCCTGACGGACAACATCGGGATGGACTACGCGTTCGAAACGGCGGGGATCGCCAAACTGGCGGAAGTCGCCCTGTCGATCATCCGCCCCGGCGGCACCGCGGTGTGCGTCGGCGCCGCGCCGCTGGACCAGGGCATCGAGATCAACCCCCTGACCCTGTTCAGCAGTTTCGAGAAGAAGCTGTGCGGCTGCCTGATGGGCAGCTCGAACTCGCTGCGCGAGATTCCCCGGCTGGCCAGCCTGTACAAGAGCCGGCAGCTCGACCTGGAGCGCATGGTGACCAGGCGGCGGCCGCTGGAGGAGATCAACGAGGCCTTCGACGACCTGAAGGCCGGCAGGGGCATCCGCACGGTGCTGGAGATCTAGGCACAACGCTCACAAAGAGAGGCAGCGATCATGCGCAGACGTCAATTCCTGGAATCCGCCGGCGCCGCAATCGGCTCGGCGACGCTGGCAGGCGGGGCCGTTGCGGCAACGCAGCAGGCGAGCGCCGCGGGTGAGCCGCCAGGCGCACTGGCAGCGGGGGACTGGCAGGGCCTGCGCAAGCTGTTTCCCCTGACCCGTGACTACGTTCACCTGGCCACCTTCCTGCTGGCCTCCCACCCCACCCCGGTAAGCGCGCAGATCGACAAGCACCGCCGCGGCCTCGACGACAACCCCGCCGACTACCTGCACGGCCTGGGGCCCGGCATCGACATCGAGGTCGCCAAGGCGGCGGCGAACTACATGGGGGGCACGTGGTCGCAGATCGCCCTGACCGACAGCACCACGATGAGCCTGGCCACGATGTACAGCGGCATCCTGGTGGGTGCCGGCGATGAGCTGCTGCAGACCGTACACGACCACTACTCCACCGATATGTCACTGGCCCACAAGGCAGAGCGCAGCGGCGCCAGCGTGCGGCAGGTCGCGCTGTATGACGACCCGGCCCGGGCCTCCGTGGACCAGTGCCAGCAGCGGCTGGCCGACGCCATCGGCGACAGGACCCGGGTGGTGGCGGTGACCTGGGTGCATTCCAGCACGGGCGTGAAACTACCCGTCAGGGCACTGGCGGAGGTGGTGGCAACGGCCAACAGGGGCCGGGACGAGAAGGACAGCATCCTGTTCTGCGTCGACGGCGTACACGGCTTCGGCATCGAGAACGAGG
>JAWVYG010000644.1:0-2601 GCA_033722815.1 Halioglobus sp. | reverse complement strand
TCCACCTCCATCGCCGAGACGACATTTTCCGCCGCCAGGGAGATGCTGTCCTGCAGGTACTGTTTTTCAGCCGCGACCGCCTCGGAAAATTTCTGCAGCTCCATCTGCAGCTCACTCAACTCCATTGGAATCACAGCATTGAGCTGGCTTTCACGCTCCGACTCCGCCAGGGCGTACTCCTTCTCCAGCGTGAGCAGTTCGCGTTCCAGCTCAGCCGAGTCAAAACGGGCCAACGGGTCGCCGGTGCGGACCTGGGTCCCCTCTTTCGCCAGTTCGACTACCGTTGCGAAGCCCTTGAACTGGGACATGACGGTGACCTGGTTGCGCGCTTCAATCTTGCCCTTATAGATTGAGCGCACCAGGAGATCGCCATGCCGCACCGTCGCCAGGTGCTGGGGAGCCTGCGACCGACCATCGATGACGCCCAGGATAGACAGCAGCGCCACGACCACGATGCCTGCGGAGATGCCGATCCTGGTACCGTAGTGCAGCTTCATGACGCTTTCGGTTTGAGGTTGGCGGGCGTTTCTACGAGGGTGCCCGTGGCGTGTAACAGGCGATAGCCGGCAATCGAGGCGTCTGACCTGCCGTTAAGCCAGGTGCTCTGCGCGGTGAAATAGGCCTGCTCCGCATCGGTCACGGAAAAACCATCGGTGCGGCCCACGCGAAACAGGCGCCTGGCCAGTTTCAGCCGGGCACCGGCGTGCTGAAAATTGCCCTCCAGTACATCCAGTTGCTTGTGTGCGCGCAGGTAGGCCAGCAGGGCCTGTTCCACCTCGCGGCCAATGGCCAGGTACTGCGCCCGCAGGTTCTCCAGCGCACTACTTTGCTGCACCAGGGACTGCTCGTACTCCAGCTTTTCGCGGTTCTTGTTGAAGTCCGTATCCGATACCAGGCTTAGGTACCATGCGTTGCGGAACCCGTTCAGGTCCTCGTCGAGCAACAGGTCGTTGTCGTTGTGCTCATAGCGCGCCACCAGCGTCATGTCGGGCAGCTTGAAGCGCTTTGCGATGCGTGTCGCACGGATCGAATCCTCGTACTCCTGCTGCGCCTGCGCGTACTCCAGTCGGTTTGCCATCGCCAGGTTGGTCGCCTCCTCCAGGCTGGCAAACTCGACCTGGAACATGGGCGCGGGCTCCAGTCGCGGCAGGGCGCCTCCCTCCCTGCCCATCAGCTCGCCGAGCACCCGCCTGGCGGAGGACAGCTGCTCACGGGTATTCGATGTTCGGGAGACCGCTTCCCCCTGTTGCAGCTGGACCCTGAGGGTATCTATGCGCGTTGTCCGACCGAGGCGCTCCTTGGCCAGGGTAAGCTTGTACAGTGACGCCGCCCGCTGCAACGCCTGCTCGTCGGCGGCGAGCTGTTGCTCCAGTCGCAGCACCTGTTCGTAAGCCTCTACCACGGCCACCACCGTGCGTGAACGACTCAGCTCAAGTGCACGCAAACTGGACAGGTAGGATTGCTCGGCCTGAACGATGCCTTCTCTATTGACCAACGTGCCCGCCTGGCGGAACAGGGGTTGCGAGAACTGGACGTTGAAACGGTTGCCCCCCTCTGCGCCAAATAGTGAATCATTGATGCCGCTGACGGAAATCTCGCCACCGTATCCGGTTTTTTTTGACACGCGCAGTCCGTAAAAACCACTGCTATCGCCTTCGTCGTCAAGCAGCACGCCGCCCTCGGGGCGCACCGACAGTTGAAACTCAGACCTGGCGACCCCGACGGACAGGTCCGAGCTATTGGTCTGCAGCCGGGTCTGGTTCAGGCTGGGATTGTTGGACAGCGACAGGTTGATAGCATCTTCCAGGGTAATCGAATCCTGGGCGAGTGCCCCGTTACATGTCGCCGCGAACAAGGCCAAAGCCAGGCTTGTCGGCAATAATCTTCGCAACATGGCTACCTTGCTCGTCATATCTATCATCGTCGTATCCCATTCCCGCCCCGGTCACGGCGCAAAGTTGGGTGATGGTGGCTCGTATCTTTTCACTGTGAAAGAACTACTCATAGGCGCTGTGCTGCCCAGTGGACCGCGGCCGTCCACACGTGGACCGCTCAGGGTTACGCTGTCGCCGGCACCCGCGGTGCCGCGGACGCTGTAGGAGGCACGACCCCCGCCGGGGCACTTGTGGAAATGAATATCGCCGAACACCTCATTGCCCGACTGACGCAGGCTCACTACCCAGCGATACCCGGCATCACCTGGCTTGGGGCATGTACCTGTCGATGTCCAGCGACCGCCAAACTGTGATACGGCGGCGGGTGGCGGCGGTGTGACCGGCACCTGGCTGGGCGGTTTTGGCTTCGGCTGCGGCTTCCCGGGCGGCTTCGGTGTCACGGGCGGTTGTGGCTTCGGCTGCGACACGGGCGGTTGCGGCTTCGGCTGCGGTGTCTCGGGCGGTTGCGGCCTCGCTGGCCGCTCGCCCTTGTCTCCGTCCCCCTCCTCCTCCTTGCTCTCGGGCAGCCCCGGTGTAGTGACAATCGGATCGGTTTTATCTTTGCCGCGCCTGGAATCTCTTCGACGGCGTTCCTCCTCGGCCGCTGCGCGTGCTGCCGCTTCTTCCCGTTCCTGCTCCCTTTTCGCCTCGGCAATCGGATCTTCCC
>JAWVYG010000643.1:0-2611 GCA_033722815.1 Halioglobus sp. | reverse complement strand
GGTATTGCCCACGACCGTGACGGCGGCGAGACCTGGGTGACGGGCAAGCGCTGGCCGTGGCTGTACCGCATAGGCCTGGTGCCAAAAAATGCGGACAACGTCCCCACTCCCGGGGCCAAATCACGTTAAACTAGCGCCCTTTCGCAACACCACGCATTGCAGAGAGACACTATGGACCAGAGCGCCGGCGGTGCCCATCCCGCCTTCGACATGATTCGCTCACAAGACATTGAATCCCTCAACCTGAGGGTCGAGCAGTACGAACACAAGGGTACCGGCGCCGCGCACTACCACCTCGCGTCGGACAACACCGAGAACGTTTTCCTGGTGGCGCTGCGCACGGTGCCGGAAGACTCCACCGGCGTCGCCCACATTCTCGAGCATACCGCGCTGTGCGGCAGCGAGCGCTTCCCGGTCCGCGACCCGTTCTTTATGATGCTCAGGCGCTCGCTGAACACCTTCATGAACGCCTTCACCAGTTCCGACTGGACGGCCTACCCCTTTGCCAGCCAGAACCGCAAGGATTTTCGCAATCTGCTGGATGTCTACCTGGACGCCGTATTCTTCTCGCGGCTGGATCCTCTCGACTTCGCCCAGGAAGGCCACCGGGTGGAATTCGCGGAGCCGGACAATCCCGACAGCGAACTCGTGTTCAAGGGCGTGGTGTTCAACGAGATGAAGGGCGCCATGAGCTCGATCACTAGCACGCTGTGGAACACCCTGTGCGCGCGACTGTTCCCCAGTACCACCTATCACTACAACAGCGGCGGCGACCCGGAGCACATCCCCGACCTGAGCTACGCGCAGCTGCGCGAGTTCTACCGCAGTCACTATCATCCGAGCAACGCCATCTTCATGACCTTCGGCGACATCTCCGCGGCGGAGCACCAGGCCGTGTTCGAGGACAACGCGCTGTCGCGCTTCGACAGGCTGGACAGGAGAATCGAGGTATTGCCGGAACGCAGGCTGACCAGCCCCGTTCGGGTCGAGGAGGGCTACGCGTTCGACGAGAGCGATGACACAGACGGCAAAACCCACATCGTCATCGCATGGCTGCTGGGGGAAAGCACCGACCTGGAAAAGCTGCTGGAAGCGCAGCTGCTGGCCAGCGTGCTGACTGACAACAGCGCCTCGCCGCTGCAGCACCTGCTGGAAACCACGGAACTGGGCAGGGCGCCCTCCCCCCTGTGCGGTCTCGAGGACTCGATGCGCGAGATGGTGTTCTGCTGCGGCATCGAGGGCAGCGAGCCGCAGCACGCGGACGCCCTCGAGGCACAGGTACTGGACGTGATCGGCCGCGTCGCCGACGAGGGCGTGGAGCTGGACATCCTGGAGGCGGTACTGCACCAGCTGGAGCTGCACCAGCGCGAGATCAGCGGCGACAGCTATCCCTACGGCCTGCAGCTGATACTGCAGGCGCTGGGCAGCGCCACGCACTACAGCGACCCGATCGGGGTACTCAACCTCGACCCGGTGATCGATTCCCTGCGCGACAAGATCCGTGACCCGCAGTACATACGCGGGCTGGCGCGCGAGTTGCTGCTGGACAACAAGCACCGGGTCACGCTGGTCATGGCGCCGGATACCGACCTGTCAGCCCGGCGCCAGGAAAAGGAAGCGGCGCGGCTGGCCGCCATCAAGGCACAGATGGACGACGAGCAGCGCGCCGCCACCGTGCAGCTGGCGTCGGACCTGGTACTGCGGCAGGGGCAGGTGGACGACGAGAGCATCCTGCCCCGGGTCACGCTGACCGACGTACCGGCGAACCTGCCGGACATCGACCACACGCAGACAACGGTCGGCCCGGTACCCCTGACGACCTACGCCCGCGGCACCAATGGCATCAGCTACCAGCAGGTCGTCTCGCCGCTGCCCCGGCTGCAGGAGGACGAACTGCAGATCGCCCCGTTGTACGCGAGTATGTTGACGGAACTGGGCATCGGCGCTGCCGGCTACCTCGAGGTGCAGCAGCGGCAGTCCGCCACCGTCGGGTCGATACACGCCTTCAACACCCTGCGCGGCGCCGTCGACGACGAGCAGGCCGTTAGCGGCTACTTCACGCTGTCATCCAAGGCGCTGCAGCGCAATGCCGGCGCCCAGGCGCAGCTGATGTGCGACCTGTTGCACGAGGTGCGCTTCGACGAGACCGCACGCATGCGCGACCTTACCAGCCAGGTGCTGGCGCGACGGGAGCAGTCGATTACAGGCAATGGACACGGCCTTGCCATGACCGCAGCCTGTGCGGGCATGAGTCCGCTGGCGCGGCTCAGCCACCTGCAGTCCGGCCTGGCCGGAATTGCCGCCCTGCGCACACTCAACGACAGCCTCGGCAGCGATGCAGGCCGAGCGGACTTCGCCGCGCGCCTGGGCGCACTGCACGGCAAGTTGCGATCGGCCCCTATGCAAATGCTTGCAATTACGGACGAACACCACCTGCAGGAGCTGGTACGGGAGATGGAGAACGTGTGGTCGGGTGTATCGCGGGCGGAGTCTGCCGGCGACTTCGAATTGGCGCCGGTGCGCGAGCGCCGCGGCGAGCTCTGGCTGGCCAACACGCAGGTGAACTTCTGCGCCAGGGCCTACCCCACCGTACCCATCGACCACCCCGACG
>JAWVYG010000642.1:0-2615 GCA_033722815.1 Halioglobus sp. | reverse complement strand
GAGTTTAAACGCCTGTCTTTTCAGTCTTTGCAATGCCACACCCGTCGCGTGGAATTTCCGTCCGCCACGCCCTGCTGTTTGCCAGAATATGATTCGATCGTTACCTAAAGATGGCACAAACTCGGTGCTGTATCACCTTTACTTTTGGCCGCGAAGTTCGGGCTTTATGCACATGCACCACAGGTCCGAGGCTGCTACACTGCGTTGCAACAACAAGATCCGCACGACCTCAGGGGATTATTGCATGAAAACAACCGTTGTCGCGCTCACCACGCTGGCACTTTCTCTCACTTCTTACGCTTTACAAGCCGATTCGCTGCGCGATATATACGAACTCGCGCTGGAGAACGATGCCCAACTCAAGGCCGAGGAAGCGACCTACCTGGCCCAGCGGGAGAGCGAGGTGCTGAGCCGTTCCCAGCTGCTGCCCCAGGTCAGCGCCAGCTACTCCTTCCAGAATTCCGACTCCGAATCCGAGGCGCTGAGCCCCATCTTCGACCGCACCGGCGGCGGCATCGTTATCGGCGACACGTCCGAGGACAGGGACATCGATACCGAGGGCTACCGCATCTCGCTCAGCCAGGCCATTTTCGATCTGCCGGCCTGGTTCGGCTTCCAGTCCGGCCGCGAGGTGACGAAGGAGGCCGAATCGACCTTCGCCGCCAACCAGCAGAACCTTATCGTGCGCGTGGTGGAGTCCTACCTTGCCGTACTGCGCGCGCAGGACAACCTGGCCGCCTCGAAAGCGCAGGAGCGCGCCTTCGAACGACAGCTCGAGCAGACCCAGCAGCGCTTCGAGGTGGGCCTGATCGCGATCACCGACGTCTACGAGGCCCAGGCGGCCCGCGACCTGGCGACGGTCGAGCGCATCGTGAACGAGAACAACGTGTCCGTGGCCCTGGAGAACCTGTCGGTGCTCACCGGCCGCAGCCACTCCAACCTGAACGTGTTGAAAGAGGATTTCGGCATCAAGCCGCCGGACCCGATGGACCGCGCCGAGTGGGTGGACTTCGCCCTGGCGAACAACTTCCAGCTGGCCGCCGCGCGCCACCGCGAAGAGGCGGCCCGGCAGAACGCCCGCGCAAACATGCTTGAGCACGCGCCCAAGCTGGCGGGCACCTTCGAGTACTCCGACTTCGATACCGACGGCTCCCGCTCGGTGGTCCCGGACACCGGCACAGTGGCCCAGCCCGATAGCAATACCGAGGACCAGACCTGGGGCCTGGTGCTGTCCATGCCGCTGTACTCCGGTGGCGCGGTCAGTTCGAACCGGCGCCGGGCCGCGCAGGAATTCAACGCGGCGCGCGAAAACCGCATCAACCTGACGCGCAACACGGTGACCAACACCCGCTCGCTGCACATGACGGTGGTCAGCGACGTATCGCGGGTCGCGGCGCGCAAGCAGAGCATCGTCTCCACGCGCAGCGCGCTGGACGCCACCACGGCGGGCTACGAGGTAGGCACCCGCAACGTGGTGGACGTGCTCAACGCCCAGAATGCGGTCTACAGCGCCCAGCGCGACTACGCCAACAGCCGCTACGACTACGTGGTGGACATGTTGCGGCTGAAGGAGCAGGCGGGCCTGCTCAGCCCCGAGGACGTGATCATGCTGGACTCCTTCATGGAGCCCCCGCCCCCGCCCACCTCCGCCGAGGGAGAGGGCGAGGGCGAGGCGGAATAGGCCCCGCCCCGGCCACCCGCCGTACGCAGGCTCCATATCCACCGCACCGGGGGAATACCCCGGCTCCCCACGCCAGGTTCCTGCTGCTCGCGTGACGCCGGCAGCGCTGCCGGCGGTTGCCCGACGCTGCGCCATACACCGCTGGTGGGTACTCTCTAACGGATACGCATCGGGCATAGTGCCTGTCTGGCAGGCTGTATGATGAAAGCGAGCACTTACTACGGATACTGGCTGCAAACGCGGCTGCAGCGCTACCGGCCTGCTCCGGCGGGCGGCCTTGCCTCGCCGCGGCAAACCGGCTAACGTGCCCTGCCGTTTTTTGTCACCGAGGCCCGCGCCCCATGATCCCCGACCTTCCCGCTGGTATCGACCAGATCAAAGGCTTCCTGGCGGAGGACGAGGCACAGGCCCTGTACGAGCACGCAAAGGCGAGCAGCGCACTGGGACCGGTACTGGAAATCGGCAGCTACTGCGGCAAGTCCACCATCTACCTGGGCCTTGCCTGCCACGACGGCGGCACGGTGTTCGCGCTGGACCACCACCGCGGCTCGGAGGAGCACCAGCAGGGCGAGTTCTTCCACGACCCGGACCTGTTCGATGCCGGCGAAGGCCTGATGGACACCTTCCGGGAGTTTCGCCGCAACATCCGCGCGGCGGGCCTGGATCATGTGGTGGTGCCGGTGGTGGCCGGCTCCGAGGCCGCGGCACGGCACTGGCGCACGCCGCTGGGCATGGTCTTCATCGACGGCGGCCACAGCCTCGACGCGGCCCTCACCGACTACCGCTGCTGGGAACCGCACCTGCTGCGCGGCGGCATTCTCGCCATCCACGACATCTACAAAGATGCCTATGAGGGCGGGCAGGCGCCCTTCGCCCTCTACCGCATGGCACAGGACTCAGGCCTGTTCGAGGACCTGGGAGTGGTCAACTCACT
>JAWVYG010000641.1:0-2617 GCA_033722815.1 Halioglobus sp. | reverse complement strand
CTGGTGGACCGCGACCTGGTGCTGTACGAATCCAAGGTCATGATGGAGTACCTGGACGAGCGCTTCCCGCATCCGCCGCTCCTGCCGGTGTATCCCGTGGCGCGGGCCGAGAGTCGCCTGTTCATCCACCGCATCGAGAAAGATTGGTGCAGCCTGGTGGACTCTATCCAGCACACGCGTAGCGACAACGTGATCAAGAAGTCCACCAAGGAACTGCGCGAGAGCGTCATGGCCATCGCGCCCATCTTCGCCGAGAAGCCCTTCTTCATGAGTGACGAATTCACACTGGTGGATTGCTGCATCGCTCCCATTCTCTGGCGCCTGCCCTCGCTGGGCGTGGAAATCCGTTCCAGCAAGCAGTCCAAGCCGCTGCAGGCCTACATGGATCGCCTGTTCAACCGCGAATCCTTCCAGGAGAGCCTGTCGGAGCAGGAACGGGAAATGCGCCTGTAGCCCGCTGCGCTCAGCGATTGTCTACTGCGGCCGCCGTGGAGCTTGTATAACAGTGCGTTCTCCCGCCAGGCATTTCGACGTGGCGACAACGAAGCCCGCAATGTCTTCGGGTCCGGGCACACTGCCATACAAGCCCCGCAACCCCCTCGCCACCACAAGCGGCAAGCCCGGCGGGAGGCCCGCTGCCACCGCCGTGCAGGCAGATCCATGACGTCCAGTCGGCCCTACATCATGCGCGCGCTGTACGAATGGATCATTGACAACGAGTGTACGCCCTACGTCCTCGTGGACGCGTCCATCGACGGTGTCCTGGTGCCCAGCCAGTACGTCAAGGACGACCAGATCGTACTCAACATCTCACCCGACGCGGTGGTGGACCTGCACATATCCAACGAGGCGGTGACGTTCAACGGGCGCTTCGGTGGTGTCGCCACCGACGTCTATGTGCCGGTCAATGCTGTGGTGGGTATCTACGCCGGGGAGACGGGGCTGGGCTTGGTGTTCGATCCCTAGTAAATCAGCGGTCCTCCGGAGGCCCCGCCGCCGAACAAGCCGCGGCGCCCGTTTCTCAAGATCGTCAAGTAATCCGGCGCGTCAGTCGATCAGCTCAAACAATCGCACGACCCGCTGCACGCCGGCTATGTCCGCGGCCGCGGCGGAGGTGCGTTCCGCTTCCTCGTTGGTGGCCAGTCCCATCAGGTAGACCACCCCGTTCTCCGTCTTTACTTTCACGCGCGTGCCCTCGATCTCGGGTGACGCCAGCAGGGCCGACTTCACCTTCGCCGTGATCCATGTGTCGGAGGTGCGCGTCATGCCGGAACTCGGCGCGGCAATTTCCAGTTCGTTGTAGATTCGGCGCACGCCGCGCACCTTGCGCACCACGCTCGTGGCCTTTTCTTTCAGCGCCTCGTCGTTGACCTGCCCGGCCAGCAGGACGTAACCGTTGTAGCTGACCACCACGATGTGGGCGTCGTGAAACGCGCGGTCGGCGGCGTGTATGTTGACCATCGACTTCGTCTCGATGTTGTTGTCTTCGATCATGCGACCCAGCGTGCGCTCGCCGTGGTCCTCCTCGATGGTGCCCACGTCCACGGTGGCCAGCAGGCTGCCGCAGCCGCCAAGGAGGAAACAGAGTAGGATCGCTGCGCTGCGTGCCAGGTGTGCCATGGTTCAGTCCTGTTCGTAGGCGCCAAAAAGGCTGTTGTCGATGAGGTGGCAGAAGCAGTGCAGGATCATCAGGTGCAGTTCCACGACCCGGCTGGCTTGCGCGGACTCGATGCGCAGTTCAATGTCGCCCTGCGCCGCCAGCGGCCCCAACGCCTCGTCTGCGCTGTTCGACAGCAGCACCACGCCCACGTTCCGCTCATGCGCGGCCTGGATTGCGCGCACCAGGCTGCTCCCGCCGCGGCCGGAGTTGAGGCACAGCAGTAGGTCGCCCTCGTTGCCCAGTGCGCGCAGTTGCCGGGCGTAGATATCGTTGACCCCGCTGTTCCTGGCGATCGCCGCGATGCTGGTGGTGTCCGCGGCCAGGCACAGCGCCGGCAGCGCGGGCCGCTCGTTCTCGTAGCGCGACAGCAGGTTACCCACAAACAACTGCGCCAGCGCGCCGTCGGTGCCGTTGCCGCAGGCCATGATCTTGCCGTCTCCCAACAGGCAGTCCGCCATCGCCCCCGCGGCCGCGTCTATACCCCCGGCGAGGTCGTCGACCGACATGGCGATGGTTTCCATAGCACCCTGGAAGTGGCTGGAGATTATCTGGTAAGTGTCCATGGCGTCCCCGTGTCCCGGCAGCTCGCGGCCGGCGTTTGCCCGCCGATTCTCCGCTGCCCTGCCGGCGTGGTTTACTCCCCGGCCCGGAATGCGCCGCGTATCCAGCTCATCCCGGCCCCGGATTGTGGCGCCTCGAAGGCGACCACGTCAAATCGGCACGGGGACTGCGCCAGGTGGGCCTGTTGCTGCAGGAAGATCTGCGCCGTTGCCACGATGCGCCTGCGCTTCGCCGGTGTCACCGATGCCGCGGCGGACGCGAAGGCCGGGTTGGCGCGGGCTCGCACCTCGACGAATACCAGCTCGGCGCCGTCCAGGGCGATGATGTCGATTTCTCCCGTGGGTGCGCGGAAGTTGCGTGCCAGCACCCGCATACCCCGTCGCTGCAGCCAGGCGG
>JAWVYG010000640.1:0-2618 GCA_033722815.1 Halioglobus sp. | reverse complement strand
CCGACCTCAAGCTGGTGCTGGCGGGAAGACGGGAGGCCTGCCACGACGACCTGTTGACCTATGCACGGCGGCGCGGTATCGCGGATATCCGCTTCCCCGGATTCGTCAGAGAAGGCCAGCTGCGCTGGCTGTACGAGAATGCAGCGGTGTACGTCTTCCCATCGTTCTCCGAGGGCTTCGGCCTGCCGGGCCTCGAGGCCATGCAACACGGCGCGCCGGTCCTGGCCAGCAACGCCACCTGCCTGCCGGAGGTCTACGGCGACGGCGCGCTGTATTTCGACCCCGACAGGCCGGAGCAACTGGCTGCGCTGCTGCACAGGTTGCTCTGTGATGAACGCTTCAGGCAGGACCTGGTCGCGCGGGGCCGGGCGCGCGCCGGCCACTTTTCCTGGCTGCAGATGGCGCGGCAGACCCTGTCGATCTACCGGCAGGCGGCGGGCGACTGAGCCAGCCGGACGCTGCTCGAGAGGTAAACGGGGGAAAGCGGCGCAAACAATGCGGTGCGCCTTGACTGTGTCAGCGGAAACGGCCGTTGCGGGCGCTTGCTGAACGGGCCGATGACTTTTGGTCGTGTGGGAGGAATGATCATATCCGGCAGAATGGCGATCGATAGGCGTTGCGCCTCACTGAGCGGCCCTTTCCCGGACACCGTGTCCGGCGTCACGCCCGCGGTTAGTACGCGGGACAGAGAGAAGCTAGTGAGGGAAAGACCGGGACAGGCGGACAACCTGAAGATGTCTCTGCGCTGCATGGCAATATGCAACTTATCGTTTCTATCTTGCTAAAGCCGGATCAACACTCGGCGCATGACGTGACTTTTCGCCGCTGCGTTGTCTGTTCGGGGCAAACTGTCACCAGCGTTCCGGCGTTGTCTCGAGATCCAGCGGCCGCTGGTAGGAAACGTCCGTCTTGTCGCGCATACCCTTGGTATAACCCTGGTCGTGAAATAGCGGGGTAGACAGGATCGAGGCGTCGCCCGAGAGCAACACGTCGACTGTCGTGCGCCGCAGCGCGATTCTCCACACACCGTCCCGGCGCTCCAGCCGGTCGATGTAGCGGCCGCTGATCAGGCGCGCACTTTGTTCGTCGTTGTTGAGCAATGCGACCATGACATAACTCTCGCAGTGCGCCTCGTCGCCATCGATCTCGCAGGTGTGCGTGGTAATGTTGTGCGTGTGCAGTCTGGCACCGGCCGCGTGGACCGTGTTGGCCCATTGTGCATAGTCGGGCCCGGGATTGATCGCGAAACCGTGCTCGTCGGCGCCATCCTCGTGATAGCAGGCCGTCATCAGGTCGACGTCGAAGCGGTCGTGTCCGCGCGCATGTCTTGCCACGCAGTCGAGGATCGCCGTCCGGTCCATGAGGAACTGCACGTCACACTGCAGTTGTTCGAGGTCTACTGTATCGCTCATACTGCCGGTCCTCCCGGGTGTGCTGACCTGAGTGCCGCGCAACGCGGCTAACGAATGATCCTGGAATACTGTTCGTGCGGCGCGACACCGTGGGTGTCGCGATAGGATGGCGGCTGGCGCCCGCCCTCGTCCACAATGCCGTACTTGCGCGCCATTTCAGCCCCGATCAAAGTCATGCCCGTCATATCCATCAACTGCGGGTCCTGGAACAGCGACCAGATGACGTGGCCGGTAAATTCCGGTGTCTCAGTCTGCAGCGACAGGTGGCCGTATTTCTCGGGATCGGAGGCGATGACCATCTGCAGCCGCTCGGCGTTCAATGCCCCCATCCAGATGGACAGCGCGGCAACGCCGTGCTCCTCGAGGTCCACGGCCATATCGGCGGCGAACTTGTCCATGCCCGCCTTGTGCGCACCGTAAACGGGTCCGTAGACGTAGTGCACGGAGCCGGAGGCGGAGGTAAAGACCATCAGGCCGCGTGCCTGGTCGATCATAAGCGGCGCGGCGTAGTAGCTGGCCACGTAGCTGCTGCGCAGGCCGACATCCAGCATATCCACTATCGCCAGCGGTTTTTCCCAGAAGTTGCCGGGGGCGGTCAGCTCGTCGTGTAGCGCGCACGCGTTGTTCACGAGGATGTCCAGGCGGCCCTGTTCCCGCCCCACCCGCTCGAACAGCGCCTCGACCTGGTCGTCATCGGCGTGGTCCACGCGAACCGCGATACCGCGCCCGCCTGCCGCGGTCACTGCCTCGGCGGTCTCGTAGATGGTACCGGGCAGGGTCGCATCGCCGACTTTCTCGGAGCGGCCGGTCACGTACACCGTGCAACCGTGGCCGCCGAGCGCCACGGCGATGCCACGGCCGGCGCCGCGGCTGGCGCCCGTTACCACCGCTACGGGGCCGCTCATACGGTGGCCTGGTGGTTGGCAGTTGAAGTTTTCGACATGGTGATCTCCGAGTACTACGTGATGGGTTCTTCGCCAGCGATCTGGGTGCGGTACATCAGGCGGCCGCTGTCCATGGGATAGGGCAGCGCACGGTGCGTTGTGCCCGTGTTGTCCCAGATGGAGTTGGCCGCCGTTTAGGGAGTCATGCAGGGTAACACGGGCGTACTCTATCGGACCGATCCGTTGTGAACAAAAGTTCTCTGTGTCAGAGAGGTCGCTGGCGAGGTCCGGCTCGTCAGCTTCCCGGAGTATGATCCAGGCT
>JAWVYG010000639.1:0-2623 GCA_033722815.1 Halioglobus sp. | reverse complement strand
GGCGACCTGCGCCTGCAGCACCTGAAGTGGTCGACGCTGCGCCAGCAGATGGTCAGCGAACTGCGCGAGGCGATGGCGCAGCACGACCGTACCCAGGTCAACATCATCAACGCCCAGATCGAGCAGGCCGACGCGCAGCGCCAGCGGGTTGCGCAGGCGCGCCTGCAGTTGCTTGCGCTGGTGTTCCTCGCCGCGCTGGAACAGCTCCTCGATATCCGGGGCGATGTCGGTCTGCAGCGCGTCCATCTGGTGCAGCTGGCCGAGCAGGTAGATGATGTCGTCCTGCACCGGCGCGTCGTCGCCGAGCAGGGTGTTCACGCGCTCCCAGATCTGGTGCACCGTGCGCCGCCCGTCCATCAGGCCGATCACTTGGTAGGCCTGGCCGTTGAAGCGGTGAAAGCGCGAGCTGGCCTCGTCGGCCAACAGGTACCAGATACTGCCCCGGTAGTCGTGGCGCTTTACGCGGGTGTGCGCGCGCAGCTTGGGGCGCAGGGCCTTGACGCGGTACCAGTTTTCACTGAACAGGGGCTTGTCCACGACTCCCCCGCATCAGCGCCACAGGGTCCACGCCTGCAGCCGCAGCCAGTTGAGCAGGTCGCGGGTCCACAGCCAGAACAGGTTGGCCTCGCCCACCTCGATCTTGCCCACGCCTTCCATGCCCGGCTGCAGCAGCGTGTCGGTCTCGGTCAGGGCGGCCTCGACGCGGAAGTAATTGCGCCCGCCCTCGGCGGTGGACACCGGGGTGACCTTGGCAACCTCGAAGGCCAGCGGCTTGTCGGGCATGGCCGCCAGCACCAGCCGGCCGGACTGCCCCGCCGCCACCGGCATCACGTCCGCCTCCGATACGTTGAGGATGATGCGGTAGTCCTCGAGCGGCGCGACCTTGAACAGCGGGTCGCCGCGGGACACCGGCGTGCCCAGCAGCTGGCTCAGGTCGCCCTCGATGACGATGCCGGCGTAGGGCGCCAGCAGTACGGTGCGCGAGAGCTGTTCGTCGATCAGCTTGAGCTCCGCGTCGGCCTGCTCGATCTTGGCGTTGATGATGTTGACCTGGGTACGGTCGTGCTGCGCCATCGCCTCGCGCAGTTCGCTGACCATCTGCTGGCGCAGCGTCGACCACTTCAGGTGCTGCAGGCGCAGGTCGCCGTCGTCCAGCGAACCCATGCGCTGGCCCGCCTCCACGACATCCCCCGCGCGGCTCTCCACGGTGGCGATGTAGCCGTCGATGGGGGCCGATACCGTGCGCTGCACACTGCCCTCGACGACCGCGTCGGCGGTCACGCGCCAGTCGCCCTGCGCGACACTGAAGAACGCCAGCAGCAGCGCGGCGCACGCCGCCACCAGTTTCATGCGGATATGTTCGGGACCGAACAGGCGCCGCGCCTGCAGCGCCAGGCTGTGCCCGGCTTTCACGGCGAGGCTGCGCTCCTCCCGGTGGCGCAGCGCCAGTACCGGTGCCAGCAGCGCGCCCAGCTGCTCGATGGCGTGAATCTCGCCATCGGTCAGCGGCAGGCTGACGCTGCGCTCCAGGGTCAGCGCGCCCACCACCTCGCCGGCCTCGCTCAGCGGCAGCGTCACGATGGTGCCCATGCGCGCCTGGCGCGAGAGTTCCGCGTGGGCCAGCGTGATGCGACCGGATTCCGCGTCCCTGTCCGGGTAGACAACGAGCACGTCCTGATCCACCGCCTCGTCCATGGCGGCGCTGATCGCCTGCACCAGGTTGGCCTCCTGCTTGAAACGCGCGCTGTGGGACAGCACCTGCACCTCCACGTGGCGCCCCCGGCACAGGCCCAGGCTGACCCGCTGGCAGGAGAACTGTTCCACCAGGGTGCTGACCAGCACCGTCGCGGCGGACTGGAAATCCTCCCGCTCGAGGCAGGCCAGCGTCATGCTGAACACCGAGGACAGGGTCCGCTCCTGCTCGGGCGTAGCGCTCGTCAGCGTGTAGCGCAGCCACTCGCTGTTCCAGCCCAGCAGCTTGACCACCGCGGCGCGCTCGGCCGGCTCGCGCCCGTCCATCTCCAGCACCGCGACGAAACGCACGCCCTCCTGCTTCGACACCTCGATGGGGTGGTACAGGCGGATGGACGTATCACGGTCGTCCTCACCGGGGTACTCCTCCAGCTGCGTCTCGTTCTTCAGGGAGGCGAACAGGGACTTGGCGATGAGGTTGTCCCCGGCCACCAGCAGCTCGGGCCAGGACGCCTCGAGCAGGGCGTTCTTGCGGTCGGGGGAGATGCGCAGCAGCAGGGCGCGCTGCAGGCCGCTGATCATCCCGCACTGCACGTTCAGCCAGTGTTCGAGGGCATTGCCGGGCGCGTACTCGCCCTCCTCCGGTGAAGAAGGTACCAACGCCGCAGCGCCCGCCTGCCTCGGGTCATTCTGCACTTGCAAGTTGCACGTCCCCGCGCCTTTCGGCTGTGCTTATTTATTAGATAGTCGTCAGTATATTATCGGCGGGGCGCGGCGAATATTTAGGACATTGTTACTTTTACTGTTATTGACAGCCCGCCCGGGCGTCCGGCGCTGTATCTTTTACCCCTGGTGAGCCGCGGATATCGTCCCCGGAGCGGCACCTCGCGAGTACCGGGCGGGGTCTCAGGCAAGAAGGCCGGGAAACAGG
>JAWVYG010000638.1:0-2638 GCA_033722815.1 Halioglobus sp. | reverse complement strand
CCGGTGGCGGCTCCTACCTGCCGCGCCAGGGCAGCTTCCTTATCCAGCCCAACGAGACCTTTTTCGGCCTGACCGGCCCGGGCGTGGTCAAGTCGGTGCTGGGCGAGGACGTCACCCCGGACGAGCTTGGCGGGCCCGGTGTACACAGCCAGTCCGGCGTCACCGATTTCGTTGTCAAGGACGAGGTGGCCGCGCTGCGCAAGGTGCGCGACCTGCTGAATTACCTGCCCAGCTGCAATGGCGAACTGGCGCCGCACCAGCCCAGCTCAGACCCGATCGATCGCAAGACCTGGGACATCGACATCCAGCTGAAGAAAGCCTTCAATTCGCCCACCGGGTTCAACACGCCCATCGACCTCTCCATCATGATCCAGCAGCTGTGTGACCACGGCGACTTCCTGGAGATACAGCCGGACAGGGCGCGCAACACCATCTGCGCCCTGGGCCGTATGGGCGGCAACGTGATAGGTTTTGTCGCCAACAACTCCGCCGTATCCTCCGGGCAGGTGGATATCGATGCCGCGTACAAGAACGCGCGCTTCATCCGCTTCTGCAACCTGTACAACATCCCCATGATTTTCCTCGAGGACACCACCGGCTTCCTGCCGGGGCGCGAACAGGAGTCGGGCGGCATCGTGCAGGCCGGACGCGCGATGCTGGACGCCATCGTCGATTTGCGCACACCGCGCTTCCTGGTGCTGGTGCGCAATGCCTTCGGCGGCGCCTACGCGGCCTTCAACAGTTTCGCGGTCGGCGCGGATTTCGTCGTGGCGCTGCCCACCACCCGTGTGGCGGTGATGGGCCCCGCCGGCGTCGAGTACGTTTACAAGGATGAACTGCGCAAGATCCGCGGCTCGGTCAAGGAGCGCCTGGCCGCCGAAACCGAGGCGCAGGCCAAGGCCGGGCTGGGCCAGTCCGAGGCAGAGGCCGCCGCGCGGGAGCTGGTGGATGAGTGGGTGAAGGCACAGGAAGCCGAGCTCGCGCAGCGCTACGAGAAGGAGCTGATGAATCCCAACGAGGCGCTGAGCCTGGGCTCGATCTCGCAGATCGTGATGCCCTCCGACCTGCGACAGGTACTGGCCGAGAACATGGCCTTCTACCTGAGCCGCTATCGGCCCGAACCGCTGCAATCCGTGCAGCGCGAATTTCACTGATAGCCCCCCATCGCCACTAACGCAAAGGAAGAACAGGCGTGTCCAACGAATACTACCTGCACAATCCACTGATTCACCGGGATCGCCGACTGGGCGAGAGCCGCTCGCAATGGGTGCGCCAGTTCGACTGCACGCACATCAGGCCGCTCATCATCTGCCGCGGCCCCATACGCAAGGAGGCCATGGACGTCTTCGAGGAGATGGGCATAGACCACTACGGTATCCTGCTGTCGGAAAAGGACTCCATCGTCTACCGCAGCGCGCTCGCGCCCGAACTGCGGGCGCTGACCCACCCCGATCGCGTACACCGTGTCCCCGACTATACCGGGGCGAACAAGGAGGAACGCGACCAGCGCATCCAGCAGATCATCAATATCGCCCGCGACAACGATTACAACGCGATCTTCGCCGGTTACGGCTTCATGGCCGAGGACGAGAATATGGTCTCGGCGATGGAGGATGCAGGGCTCAATTTTATCGGCCCGTGCTCGCGCACGGTGCACGATGCCGGACTCAAGGACGAGGCAAAGCGCACGGCGCTGCGCTGCGGGGTGTCCGTGACGCCCGGCATCGATAACGGCACGGCCCTGACGCTGCTGAAAAAACACCCGGACGTGGCGGCATTGAAAGCGCTCGTCGCGGATAACAAGCTCGAGGTGGACGCCGCCGCCCTGGACGACGACGGCGTGGCGCTGGAAGACAAGGCCGACCTGGTGCTGGCCGCTTCCTACGAGGCAGGAATCGACCTGTATACCGTGGACGAGCTGAGCGACACGCTGACAGAGTGCGTGGACAGGATGATGGCGGACTACCCGGACAACCGGGTGCGCCTGAAGGCCATCAGCGGCGGCGGTGGCAAGGGCCAGCGTATCCTGGCCCGCGGGGACTCCGGCCGCACGGCAGAAATGGTCCGGGAAATCCTCAACGAGGTGAAGACCACCGGGGTCGGGGACAACAAGAACGTACTGGTGGAGCTCAATATCGAGACCACGCGGCACCAGGAAATACAGGTGATCGGCAACGGCCAGTGGTGTACCACGCTGGGCGGGCGGGACTGTTCGCTGCAGATGCACGAGCAGAAGCTGCTCGAGGTGTCCGTGACCGTGGAGTCGCTGCAGGCGGCGCTGGAAGAGGCCGAGGCGAGCGGGCGCGCCACCGAGGCGGCCATACTCAAGCAGGACCTGGCGACACTGATTGCCATGGAGCAGCAGGCGACGGATTTCGGCGAGGCGGTAGGGCTGGACTCCGTATCCACCTTCGAGTGCATCGTCGATCGCGACAAGCACTTCTTCATGGAAATGAACACGCGCATCCAGGTGGAGCACCGGGTTACCGAGCTCTGTTACTCGCTGAAGTTCAGCAACCCCGAAGACGGCGGCGACTTCTTCGTGGTGGAGTCGCTGGTGGAAGCCATGGTGCTGCTCGCCGCGCACGCCGAAAAACTGCCGCGTCCCGAGCGGCTGGTGCGTGAGAACGACAGCGTG
>JAWVYG010000637.1:0-2651 GCA_033722815.1 Halioglobus sp. | reverse complement strand
GTGGCACTCGACGCACACGTCGATCATCTTCTCCCGCTCGCGGTCAAAGTCCTCGGCGCTCAGCCGCGCGACATCCGCCTTGGCCACAACGTCCAGCCGCGCAGTGGGTTTGCCCTCGGGGTCCAGCACACCCAGCGCCTGCAGGATGGTGACGCGATCCGCCCACCAATCATCATCCTCACCGGGGTAAGGCGCCAGGCCATTGGTACGCACGGCGAGAAAACCCCAGGCGGTGCGCACCTCGTGGTCGCCGCCGGGCATGTGGCAGGTCTGGCAGGTGGGCGCCGCCGCGTGGCGGGGCAACACCCCGTCCTTCTTCAGCCGGTGCCTCACGCCGTGCTTGGACGTGGAGTACATCTCCCACTGCGGGTGGTCAAAGCCCATGTGGCAGGTTGCGCAGGCCTCCGGCTCGCGCGCCTCCTTCACCGAGAAGGTATGCCTGGTGTGGCAGGAGTCGCAGGCCGCGTGGCCGAAGGTGGAGCCCTTGTTCTTCAGTTCGGTGATTTCCGCGGCGGTCTTCAGGCCGATCTTGTGGCAGCCGCCGCAGCCCTTCTGACCCTCGATCAGGTCGGAGGGTTTGTAGTGGGTGGTGGGCATGGCGAGCATGGCCGCCCACGCTACCGCGTGCTTGCCTTTGCTGTACTGCTCGAATCGCCCCTGGTGGCACTGCGCACAGACCCTGGGCGTCACGGGCTCGAGATTGGCTACATCCTTGCTGGAGCGGTGGTTGCCCTGGTGGCAGTCGGCACAGCCCACCGGGTCCGCAGCTCCCGCGTGCTTGCTGAGGCGCCAGTCCTTGACCGCGGTGGCGTTCAGGTCCTCGTGGCAATTGATGCAGGCCTCGGAACTGGTCCCGTCGGCGGACAGCAGGTGGTTGCTGAACAATAATCCCAACGCCAGGAATACAATGCGTGACATAAACCTACCTCCCAACGGGGCTTGCCACCTTGTAGCCCATGCACAGGCACGCGGCCATGACCTGCGTCAACAAGGCAGCATCGTAGTCGCGTGACCGCTCAAGTGAAAAAGCGGCCATACAGGGCGAGCCGGACCTGACGCACAGCCGGGGCACCGAGGCGGAGGTGCCACTCACGGTAGCCGGGCAGTTTGCCCTATACTCGCAGCATGAGCGTCAACGCACCCACCATCGACGTCCACATCGGGACAGAAAAAACCGGCACCACCTCCATCCAGCACTTCCTGCAGCGCAACAGGGAGACGCTGCTGAACCAGCACGGCATCTGCTACCCGCGTTGCCTCGGCGACCGCCTGAGCACCAATCTCGCCGCCGCCTGCGAGCGACCGGAGAAGCCCGATGACCTGCAGCGCCTGCGTGAGCTGGACAGCCCGCAGGCGGTAGCGGACTACTACGACCGGCTAAGGGACAGCTTCGTGCGCGAAGTTGCCGACAGCGGCGCCAGCCGCGTGCTGATATCGAGCGAACACCTGTGCTCGCGCCTGAAGACGGAAGAAGACCTGTTGCGCCTGCGCGAATTCCTGCACAGCGCGAGTGACAGGGTGCGCATTTACCTCTACCTGCGCCGCCAGGACGACTTCGTCCTCAGCCTCTACTCCACCTCCATCAAGAGCGGCGAGACCCTGCGCTTCATGTTTCCCGCGCCGGGCAAGGCGCGGCACGACATGTACTACGACCGGCTGCTGCAGCGCTGGCAGGCGGTGTTCGACACCATCGAGGTCGGCCTGTACGATCGGCAACGCCTGCTGGGCAACAGTATCGTCACGGATTTCTGTCACAGGCTGACACTGCCGGACGGCCTCGAAGTCCCGGAGCGGGAGGAGAACGTCGCGCTGGGTGCCGCTGCGCTGGAGTTCCTGCGGGAATTCAACGAGCTGGTGCCGAGATTCGTCGACGGCAGGCTGAACCCGCTGCGCGCGGACATCGCGCAAGCCCTGGGGTCGATGGATATCCCGGGAGACAAGTTTCGCGGCGACGGCGGCAACAGGGCCTTCATGAGTCAGTTCGAGCAGGGCAACAGCGAGATCGCGCGGCGCTGGTTCGCCGATGATCCCTCGGTTCCCGCGACACTGTTTGCGCCAACGGATGACGATGGCGCAGTGGCGCCGCAGCAGCCCTTCGACCGCCAGCAGTTGTTGGCCGTGGCCGCCCATCTCTGGTGTTTCTCCCAGTCAAAAGTGCAGGCGTCGAGGGAATGGGCCGCGTCACTGCACGATCAGCTCGCCCGCGAACGCGAGGCGGCCGAGATGCGGGCAAACACCGAGGACGACGCCGCGCCGCGGGGCTTCCTGGCCAGACTGTTGCGGCGCAGCTAGGGACTCAGCCGAACAGTTGCGGCGCGAGGAACAGCACACACAGGGTACCGTCGACGACGATCCCGGGTATCGCGCCCTTCAGGCCGATGCCATCCACCGCGAGGGACCACAGGCGCGCCAGCGTCAGCACACCCCAGGTCAGGCCGAGCGCCGTGAAGATGAGCGGCTCGCCGAAAGTGAGCGCGGCGATGGCCATCCCCAGGTTCAGTCCGCCGAACACCGCACGGGCCTCGGACACGCCCGCGGGGCTGCTGAGCACGATACCCAGCTGATCCGTCAACAGGCGCGGCTTGAAGAATCCCACCAGCCCGAACACCAGTGTTATCAGCGCGCCCACTCGCGGCAACCACTCCACTACT
>JAWVYG010000636.1:0-2652 GCA_033722815.1 Halioglobus sp. | reverse complement strand
GTGGTGGCGGCGCAGCAACGCGGGTTCGGCGACGCCGCAGGAATGGGCGATGACCTCCACCTCGTGGATCAGGTTGGCGGCGTAGCTGGCCACCCGGTGGGCCTTGTCGCGCGGGTCCAGGCCCCGCTGCAGGTCCTTGTCGTGGGTGGCGATGCCCGTCGGGCAGGTGTTCCTGTTGCACTGCAGCGCCTGGACACAGCCCATGGCGAACATGAATCCGCGGGCGGAGTTGATGCTGTCCGCGCCCATGCACAGGGCGGCGGCCACGCCCGAGGGATTCACCAGCTTGCCCGACCCGACCACCCTGATGCGTTCGCGCAGGCCGTATTCCATCAGCTTGTCCACTACCAGCGGCAGGCTTTCCTTAAGCGGCATTCCCATGAAGTCGATCAGGCTCTGGGGGGCGGCGCCGGAGCCGCCATCGGCGCTGTCGATGGTGAAGAAATCCGGCGCGTATGCCAGGCCGCGCGCATGAATGCGCTGGCACAGTTCGTCCAGCCACCCGGTCTGCCCGATGACCGCCTTGATGCCCGTGGGTTTGCCGGTGACCTCGCGGATACGGTGGATCATGTCCAGCAGGTCGTCGATGCACTTGATATCCGGGTGCCGGTTGGGACTCAGCGAATCCTGCCCGGCGGGAATCCCGCGCGTCGAGGCGATGACCTCGGTGACCTTGGCCGCGGGCAGTATGCCGCCCTTGCCGGGCTTGGCACCCTGGGAGAGCTTGATCTCGAACATGCGTACCTGCGGATGGCCAGCCACTGCCGCCAGGCGCTCGTCACACAGCTCGCCCTGCTCGTTGCGCACACCGTACTTCGCCGTGCCGATCTGGAACACCAGGTCGCAGCCGCCCTCCAGGTGGAACGGCGAGATGGCGCCCTCCCCGGTGTTCAGCCACAGCCCCGCCTCCTTCGCGCCGTGGGACAGGGCGCGCACGGCGGGGGCGGACAGGGCGCCGAAGCTCATGCCCGAGATATTGAAGAAGGAAGTGGTCCGGTGGGGATGGCGTGCATAGCCCTCGCCGTAGTGTATCGGGCTCAGGGGCAGGACTTCCTCCTCCAGCGGCGGGAACAGGCCGTTGAGGAAGATGAAATCCCCCGGGTGGTTCAGCGGGTTGGTCGAGCCGAAAGCGACCGTCGAATCGACGTTCTTCGCCGCCCGGTACACCCAGGCGCGCTGGGCGCGGTTGAAAGGCAGCTCCTCCCGGTCCAGCGCAAAAAAGTACTGGCGAAAAAACTCTCCCAGGTGTTCGAAGAAGTATCTGAAGCGCCCCACCACCGGGTAGTTGCGGCGGATGGTCTGCTTCGTCTGTGTGACGTCGGCGATATACATGTAGATTACGGCTATCACCAGCGCCGCGAGCAGGAATGCAAGCACAAGCGCGCTGATCTCCAGGAACAGCACCGCGAATTCCCACAACACACCCATCTTCGAGTCCACCGTGAATCCCCTTTTGACTTGCTCTCGTAGTTATTACCACGCGCATCAAATGGCCAACGTGCCGGGTGCGCGAAGCCTGGCCTTACTGTGCCATGTCTTATCCCTTACCAGAAGAACAGCGAGGCGCTATGCTTGTAAAACATTTCGCAGAATTCGGGTATAACACCGTGCATCGACCCCTGACCCTCGCCGCGCTGGCCGCTTGCGCCCTGTTGCTGGCCGGCTGTGACTTCCTGCAGTACCAGGCGCTGCGAGCCTACATGTCCGTGGAGAAAGGACTCGAGCCCGAAGAGGGCACGGAGTCAGTGGAGAGCGCTGCGCAGTCCTTCGAGATTCGCGCCCTGACCGACGAGCTGGAGTTTCCCTGGGGCCTGGACTTTCTGCCCGACGGCCGCCTGCTGGTAACGGAAAAACCCGGACGGCTGAGCGTTTTCGATATCGACTCGCGCTCAAGCGAACAGGTCGAGGGCGTACCCGAGGTGTACTACAAGGGCCAGGGCGGCCTGCTCGACGTGCTGGTGCATCCGCGCTTCGAACAGAACCGCTGGATCTACCTGAGCGCCTCGGTGGCAGTGGACGACAGGCTGCACACCACCCGCGTCTTCCGCTACCGCCTGCAGGACAACCGCCTGTCCGACGAGAAACTGATTTTCGAGGCCACGCCTGCCGGCACCTCCAACAACCACTTCGGCAGCGCCCTGCTGTTCGGCAACGACGGCTACCTCTACATCACCATGGGCGACCGCAAACAGCGCCGGCTGGCGCAGGACCTGGGCACCTCGCTGGGCAAGGTCCTGCGCTTCGACGAAGACGGCGGTATCCCGCAGGACAACCCCTTCGTCAACACCCCGGGGGCGCTGCCCGCCATCTATACCTACGGCCACCGCAATCCGCAGGGAATCGCTACCGACCGCGCCAGCGGCCGCATCTGGACCGTGGAGCACGGGCCCCAGGGCGGCGACGAGATCAACCTGCTGCGCGCCGGCGCCAACTACGGCTGGCCCGTGATCACCTACGGCGAGGAATACGGCGGCGGCAAGATCGGCGAAGGCACCCACAAGGAAGGCATGGAGCAGCCGCTGCACTACTACGTACCCTCGATCGGCACCGGGGGCCTGGAATACTACGACGGCGCCGCCCTGCCGGGCTGGCACGGCAGCTTCTTCGTCGCCGGCCTGCGCTCCTTCTCGCTGAGCCGGGTCAGCGGCGACG
>JAWVYG010000635.1:0-2656 GCA_033722815.1 Halioglobus sp. | reverse complement strand
GGGCCCGGACTTCCCGCTGTACTGCGCCGGCGCCAGGATGGTGGACTACTACGGCCTCGGCGTGCTGACCCCGGGCGTGGGCATTTTCCACCTCGTGTTCAGTTACGCCGGCAAGCTCACGCTGTCGGTGCTGGCCGACCGCGACATCATGCCGGACCCCGAGTTCTACCATGACTGCCTGGTCGGTTCCTACGAGGAGATGTACGCCGCTGCAATGCAGCTGGGGCCGCGCACGGCGAGCAAGTCCAACGTGGCCGCCAAGGCCAAGATCGATTCGCCGAAACGCAAGCGCGCGGTTGGCAGCAGCAAGCCGAAACTGAGCGGCAAGTCGAAGGCGAAAGCCGGGGCCGGGGCGAAGACGAAAGCCGGCGCCAGTGCCAAAGCCAAGGCCAAGGCCAAAGCAAAGGCCGGCGCCAGGGGCAAGAGCCAGGCCAAAACCAGGGCGGCTGCCGCAGCCCGACCGAAGCCCAAGGCGAAACGCAAGGCCGCCACCAAGACCAAAGCCAAGGCGAAAGCCGGCGCCGCGCGCCCGCGGGTGAAGCGCCGCTCCGGTGCGGCACAACCGAAGCTCAAGTCGGCCTAGGCCTCGTCCCGGGGTAGCGGGCGCCGGGTCAACCCGCCGACGGCGCACCGTCCCGCTGTGCAGGTGCCGGCGCGCGTCCTTGCCATCCAAATGGCAGCCGGCGGCGCTGCACCCACAGACCGGCAGCGGGTCACTATTCTGCGTTAAATACCGCTCCTATCCTATTGTTAATCAATGGTTTTACCAGCTTCATCTCATGCACTTTCGAGGACCCTACAATGCCTGCCACAGCACAGGGCCGCCGCCGGTAAGCGCGACGTGCGGTACACACCGCCATTCCCGCATTGTTGCGAGTGGCTGCTGTCTCGCGGCAAACTACGGCCCTTTCACCCACCCCTGCGGCTGACGCAGGCCTGCCCTAACGGATTCGCTGCATGAGCAAGAAAAAGCGTCGCGAGATACCGCATTTCGACGCGCCGATCATCGAGACCCACTGTCACCTGGACTATCTCGAACAGGACGAGCTGGCATCCACGCTGCAGCAGGCTCGCGCCGTCGGTGTACAGGACATCATTACCATCGCGGTCTCACCGGGCAACCTCGACACGGTGCAGGCACTGGCCGGCAGCGCCCCGGGCGTGTGGGGTACGCAGGGCATACATCCCCACGAGGCCGCGTCGTATTCCAGCGCAGTGGAAGCCCGGATTCGCGCAGGACTCAGGGCAGAGCGCATCGTCGCCGTCGGCGAAATCGGCCTGGACTACTACTACGATCACGCCGATCGCGCCGTGCAGCGCAGTGTCTTCGAACGGCAACTCGAGCTGGCCGCGGAGCTCGACCTCCCCGTGGTGATACACACGCGCGAGGCCGATGACGACACCCGCTCCATCATCGGCAATTACAGTTCACGACTGTCCAGGAAGGGCGTCATCCACAGTTTCACCTCCGGAATCGCACTGGCCGAGTTCTGCCTCGCGGAGGGGTTTGCGCTCGGCTTCAACGGCATCGCAACCTTCAACCGCGCCGACAACGTGCGCGAGGTCGTACGACTGACGCCCGTCGACAGGATACTCCTGGAGACCGATGCGCCCTACCTCACCCCGGTGCCCTACCGCGGGCGCCCCAACGCGCCCTGTTACCTGCCATTTATCGCGGAAACCGTAGCCGCGCTGAAGGAGATGGACGTCGACGAACTGCTGCGCCGCGTGTACCGCAACAGCACCTCGCTGTTCTTCGCACATAAAGACAAGCGCGAGCTGTTCGGGGCGACTGCGACATAGTCAGGCCGCCGCGCCCGTAACCCGACACCTGTCGTTCGAAGACGGCAGATTCAGTGATACACTACGCCGCCGAAAAAAGGCAGTGACCGGCGGGGCGATCTCTCAGGCAATGGACTACATCATCGGACAGCGCTGGGTGTCCCACGCAGATGCGCAACTGGGGCTGGGCGTCGTGGTGGACGTCGACAGGCGCAGGGTCACGCTCGCCTTTCCCGCCGTCGGCGAGGAGCGCACCTACGCCGCCCAGAGCGCACCGCTCACGCGCCTGCGCTTCAAGGTCGGCGACCATATCTCTACCGTCGACAGCCTGGAGCTGCTCGTTACCGAGGTGCGCGAACAGCAGGGGTTGCTGTTGTACGTCGGCACGGACCATCACGAAGAGCAGGTAACGATCTCCGAGCTGGAGCTGGACGCCTTCGTGCAGCTCACCACGCCTCAGCAGCGCCTGCTCAATGGTCACTTCGACCGCAACAGCGAGTTCGCGCTGCGTGTCGCCACCCTGCAGCACCTCGATCGCCTGCAGCGCTCTCCCGTGAGGGGCCTGCTCGGTTCTCGCACCAGCCTGTTGCCGCACCAGATATACATTGCCAGTGAAGTCGGCGGCCGTCACGCACCCCGCGTGCTGCTGGCCGACGAGGTGGGCCTCGGCAAGACCATCGAGGCGGGCATGATCATGCAGCAGCAGCTGATCACCGGGCGCGCATCCCGCGTGCTCATACTGGTTCCTGCGACCCTGCTGCACCAGTGGCTGGTGGAAATGCTGCGCCGCTTCAACCTGCGCTTCGCCCTGTTCGACGATGAGCGCCTTGAGGCACAGTCCGAGGACAATCCCTTCGAGACCGAACAGCTGGTG
>JAWVYG010000634.1:0-2660 GCA_033722815.1 Halioglobus sp. | reverse complement strand
TTTCGGGATTTGGAGCGGGTGATGGGAATCGAACCCACGTTAGAAGCTTGGGAAGCTCCGGTTCTACCATTGAACTACACCCGCCGCACCGCACGAGGCAGGCTCAGGATAGCGGCGCCTTCCCGGTGCGTCAAAGCAGTCGCGCTTGCGCAGTCCCGATAGCCGCCTGTCGCCGGCATGCGGCAGTGTTGTAGCATGGTGGGCATATCGTGAAGCGGAGCGCCAGTGAGCCGGCAGACCGACATCGCCGAAGTTCTCATCGACATCGAGGCGCAGCTGCGCCAGCTCGACCAGTGGGACAGGGTCCCGCCCCCCGTCGAGGCGCTGGCGTCGGAGCAGCCGTTCTGCGTCGACACCCTCACGCTGCCCCAGTGGCTGCAGTTCGTATTCCTGCCGACCCTGTACCGCATGCTCGAGGAAGACCAGCAACTGCCGCAGCGCTGTGGTATCGCGCCGATGGCGGAGGAGTTCTTTCGCGGCACGGGGCTGGCCTGTGCCGAACTGCTCGTCAGCCTCGAAAAGGTCGATGCGCTGCTGACCAGCGACTAGCGTCGAACCGGGTCCGCTGGGCAAAAACCCTATATAAAATAGTGCTTTGTAAACACCGCGGGGGCTGACCGTGCGGTCAGAATGTGCTAGTTTTCCCCGCTATGGATATAAAAGCGTACGTGAAAATAGGCGCGGTGCTGCTCGCAGGCACTGTCGCCGGTTGTGGTGGCGGTTCTTCATCCAATGACAATGGCCTGGTGACGCCGCAGGACGAGGGGCCGCCGGCCGTCTCCTGGTACAGCACGGCACAGCCATTGATCGAGCGCTACTGCTCCTCCTGCCACACCGATGGCAGCATCCTCGCGCCATTTTCCCTTGTCACCTACGACGAGGTATTCAACAAGCGCTCGGCTATCGCCTATACCCTGGAAAATGACACCATGCCCCTGCCGGGCTATGCCGACCTCACCGACAGGGAGGTGTCCCTGTTACTGCAGTGGATCGATGACGGTGCACCGCTGGGCGACGAGTCCCAGGTACCGATCGGTTTGGCCGATGAAGGTTACACCTACCACGGCGACACCCGGGCCATCATCGAGGCGCACTGCGTCGGCTGCCACGTCGACGGCGGTGTCGCGCCTTTCTCCCTGACGACCTATGAGCAGGTTCGCAGCTCCGCGGCGGCCGCGTTCCACGCGGTGGACAACGGCAGCATGCCGCCATGGCCGCCGACCAGGGGTTACAGCCGCTTCGTGCACGAGCGCGTCATGGACCCGCAGGACGAGGACAAGCTGCTCAACTGGCTGTCGGGAGACCTGACCGAGGGCGACCCGGCGGACTACGTGCCGCCGGCGAACAACGGCAACGTCGAGCGACCCCCGTTCAATATCGAGGTGAAGCTGCCCGAGCCCTACACGCCCGTCCTGCGCCCGGACGACCACCGCTGTTTCGCCATCGACTGGCCCCTGGACGAGTACTCCTACGTGCGCGCCGTGGACGTGATCCCGGACCAGATCGCGGAAGTACACCACGTGATCGTCAACATCATCCCGCCTGAAGATACCCACCACTACGTGGGTCTCGGTTATGAAGACGGCAGCCCCGGCTGGCCCTGCCTGCTGTCCGGCGGCGCCCCCGGCGCGCCGCTGCCGCAGCAGATCGGCGGCTGGGTACCGGGCACCCCCTCCGGGGAAGCGCCCGAGGGCACGGGCATCGGTATTCACCCCGACTCGCTGCTGGTCGTGCAGATGCACTACAACACGCTGGTCGCGGAACCGACGCCGGACCAGTCCACGATCCTCGTGTACACCGTGCCGGAGGTGGAGCGGCCCTCCAGCGGCTTCCTGTTTACCGACCCGCGCTGGCTGTCCCCCGGCGGCATGCCGATTCCCGCGGGCGATCCCAACGTGCACCACGCGTTCCAGGTGCCGGCGTTTATCCTCGCCAGGCTGTTCGGCGCCCCGGCCGGGGTCGGCCAAAACGACGAGTGGGCGATGCATACCGGCTTCCTGCACATGCACAACCTCGCCACCACCGGTCGCACCACGCTGATCAGGGCCGACGGTACCGAGCAGGTCATCCTCGACATCCGCGACTGGGATTTCAACTGGCAGAGCACCTACGGCCTGGAGCGCGAGCTGCTGGTCAAGCCCAACGACTGGATCAGGCTCGAGTGTACCTGGGACAACACCGACGAGAACCAGGTGATCGTCAACGGCGTACAGCAGCCTGCGCGCGACGTGGAGTGGGGCGACGGCACGGGCGACGAGATGTGCCTGATGAATATCCTCATGACGCAGCCCAAGGAAGGCTACGATTACAGTTACTCCGCCAGCGTCCATATCGACGTGCCGAAGTACCGCCAGAAGTTTACCGCCGGCGACCTGGTGCCGCTGGAACTGATCTTCAACAACTTCGAGCTGATGGAGCCCGGCAGCCACGGCGACGGCGGTCACGACGACCACGGCGATATGGGTCATGGCGACATGGACCACGGCGGCGTTCACCGGGGCCACTACCACGTCTACCTGAACACCGACGATGACGACGCGGAGCACCTCACCGCCTGGGATGCCAGCTACTACTACCAGCTGCCCGATGACATACAGCCGGGCCTGCACACCCTGCGCGTGAGCCTGCGCGGCGACGACCACCACGCACTGGGCGTCGAG
>JAWVYG010000633.1:0-2663 GCA_033722815.1 Halioglobus sp. | reverse complement strand
GGGAGGGCACAATTGGTCTCCCGGCCGGTAAAGCCGCGCCGCACACTTGTCTTCCACACGGAGCCTCTCCCCCATGCTCGAAGGACGCAGAATTATCGTAACCGGTGCCAACGGTGCGCTCGGCAGGGCCGTGTGCGACCGAGCAGAGTCGCTGGGCGCACGCACCGAGCGCCTGGATATCGCCTTCGACAGCGCGGCGGACAACCGGCATGCGCTCGACCTGACCGACAGCAGCGCGGTGGGTGCGTGCCTGGCGGCCATCGGGGACTTCGACGCGCTCTTCAACATCGCCGGCGGCTTCGCCATGGGAGCTGACGCCTGGGCTGATAGCGAGGACTGGGACGCGATGTTCAGGATCAATGTCACCACGCTGCGTACCGTGCTGCAGCATGCGGTGCCGGTCCTGCTGGAGCGGGGCTGCGGCGCCGTCGTCAACATCGGCGCGTACGGCGCGCGCGAGGGGCAGGGGTCGATGTCGGCCTACGTCGCCTCCAAGAGCACGGTCATGCGCATCACCGAGAGCCTCGCGGCGGAGGTCAGGGACAGGGGCGTCAACGTGAATGCCGTGCTGCCGACGGTGATCGATACCCCTGCCAACCGCGCCGCCATGCCCGAGGCCGACCCGGCGCTGTGGGTGGCCCCGGCTGACCTCGCCAGTGTTATCTGCTTCCTGGGTTCCGATGCGGCCCGGGCGGTGCACGGAGCGCTGGTGCCGGTGCGCGGCCTGTCCTGAGCGGTATCGCCTGCACCTGCCAACTGCCAGGATGACGACATGCGAGAACTGATAGCCAGCCTGTTTGCGGACAGCGAGTACTTCGAGCTCTACCAGGGCGTGATCGAGACCGTGGAGGGCATCGTGCGGGAATTCCCGGCCGATGCATGGAAGCGCAAGATGGTGGGCGACCCCGAACTGGACCGCGCCGTCGAAGCGGCCGTCTACGGCGCAGGGCTGATGGGCCTGGGTGTCGATGAGAAATTCGGCGGCATGGGCGGCGGGCTGCTGGGCCAGGTGCTGGTCGGGGACATGCTGGCCCAGAATGGCCTGATCTCCTTCGCCTCGGTGTTGACCAGTTTCTCCCGTGCGCCGCTGTTGAACCACGGCAGCCAGGCGCAGATCGAGAAGTACGCCGTACCCTCTATCAGCGGCGACAAGTCGTTCTGCATTCTGGCCACCGAGCCCAACGCCGGCACCAACACGTTCAACATCAGCACGCGCGCGCTGAAGCAGGGCGACAGGTGGGTGCTGAACGGACAGAAGACCTATATCACCGAGGCGGCCGACTCGGACTACGGTTTCCTCATCGCGCGCACCGGCCTCGAACAGAAGGGCGCGCTCTCGGTGTTCGTGCTGGACATGAAGAGCCCTGGGATCGAGTTCCAGCCGCTGAATATCAACGTGTTCGGCTCGGAGAAGCAGTACACCGTATTTTTCGACGACGTGGAGATGCCCGCCGATGCCCTGGTAGGCGAAGAGGGCCACGGCGGCAGTTACATGTTCGCCGGGCTCAACGCAGAACGGCTGGTGATCGCCGCGATGGGAGTGGGCATCGCGGACCTCGCACTGCGCGAAACCGTGAGTTACGTGAACGATCGCACCCTGTTTGGCGAGCGCCCCACGGGTTCCTACCAGGCCGTGCAGCACCCGCTGGCGCAGGCCAAGGCCGATACCGAAGCCGCCCGGCTGTTGCTGTATCACGGTACTCGCACCTTCGATAACGGTGGTGACGCGGGACTTTACGCCAACATGGCCAAGCTGCAGGCGGCCAACGCCGCCACCGAGATGTGCGACGCCGCCATCCAGTTTCACGGTGGCAGCGGCATGGTCGAGGATACCGGCATGCTGCCCCTGTGGCGCGCCGCGCGTACACTCAAGATCGCGCCAGTGAACAACGAGATGATCCTCAACTACATCGCCCAGCACGGGATCGGCCTGCCGCGGTCCTACTGATCGCCACCCGCAGGGAGTGCCGGCCAATGCCTGACACCGACATCCGTCCCCTGGCCCGCGAAGACGAGCCGGTGTGGCGTGCGCTGTGGACGCTCTACCTCGATTTCTACGAGACCAGTGTGGACGAGACGGTCTATCGCTCCACCTGGGAGCGCCTGCTGTCCACTGATCCACTGGAACCCTGCTGCCTGGTTGCCCAGCGCGGTGACCGTGTCGTCGGCCTCGTGCACTACCTGTATCACCGCCACTGCTGGAAAATTGACAACGTCTGTTACCTGCAGGACCTGTATGTCGACGCGAGCCAGCGCGGCAGCGGCGCAGGAAGGGCACTGATAGAGGCCGTCTACGCCGCCGCCGACGCCGCGGGCTGCCCGACGGTCTACTGGACAACGCAGCACTTCAACGCGGCGGGACGCGCGCTCTACGACCGTGTGGGTGTACAGACGCCGTTTATCAAGTACTCGCGCTCCTGAACAGGCACCGTGGCCGTGTGGGTTGCCCGTGCGGGATGCGGGGCGGGGTGTGAGCGTGTTTTCGAGTTTTGCGGCGCGTGCGGTTACACTGTCATCGACGTCGTCGTCGCGCAAGCGGCGGTGCAGCAGCTGGGAGATCTACGTGATGGCAGCGCAACAGGTTGTCGACCTCTACTACGATCCCTATTCCTTCGAGATAGACGAGGATCCGTACCCGTATTTCAAGCGCCTGCGGGACGAGG
>JAWVYG010000632.1:0-2692 GCA_033722815.1 Halioglobus sp. | reverse complement strand
GTAAAACTCCCCTCGGCCGCCCCCTTCAGGGGGCGCGCCACGGCGGGGTATGAAATAGCATTCCCCGGTGGTTTGTGGCATAGTGCCCAGCCATTTACGTCATCCTGACCGGCACATGAAAATCATCCTGATCAGTGCAAAGCATGGTGGCTCCCGCACCTTCGAGCTGGGCCGGTGGTCCCGTGCGCTGCTGTCACTGTGCTGTCTCGGTCTGCCCCTGGGCCTTGTCGCCTGGGGCTACCAGGCGGGTCAGGACAGCGAGCCGCGTTCCCTGCGCGGTGCCGCACTGGATACCCTGCAGGAGGAACTGGAGCGGCAGTCGGAAGACTTCGCCGAGCTGCAGGCCCGGGCCGAGCAGCGCCTGCAGGCGATGACCCTCAACCTGGCGGAATTGCAGGCCCGGATGACCCGCCTGGACGCCCTCGGTGAGCACCTCACCGCCATGGCGGGCCTGGAGGAGGGCGAGTTCGATTTCAGTGAGGCGCCCGCCGTGGGCGGCCCGCTGGCCGGCGGCATCGACGGAACATTTGACGCCGCGCTGGTGACCGACGAGCTGGGCCGCTTCCAGGCGCAGCTGGACGACCGCGAACAGCAGCTCGATATCCTCGAGTCGCTGCTCTATGACCGCGGCCTGCAGGAGCAGCGCTCCCTGAGTGGCATGCCGGTGCGCAAGGGCTGGGTGTCCTCGCGCTACGGCCGGCGCACCGACCCCTTCACCGGCAAGCCGGACTGGCACCACGGTGTGGACATCGCCGCCGCCGAGGGCTCCGACATCCTGGCGGTGGCTGCCGGTATCGTCACCTGGACCGGCACCCGCTCCGGCTACGGCGAGATGGTGGAGATATCCCACGGCGACGGCTACGTGACGCGCTACGCGCACAACAAGCAGAACCTGGTGCAACCCGGTGACGTGGTGCGCAAGGGCGATACCATTGCACTGCTCGGTTCCAGCGGGCGCTCGACCGGCGCCCATGTCCACTACGAGGTCTACAAGAACGGCCGCTCCGTTGACCCGTCCACCTATATCGCGCGCACCCGGCGACGCTGATTCCAGCCGCAGATTTCCTTCGCAGCCACCCGTCCTGCCGGTGGTGACCCCACTGTGAAAAAGTAGAACAGCGATGATTAGTAAGACCCTGAAATTCGTTTTTGGCACCCGCAACAGCCGCGAGCTCAAGCGGATGCGCAAGGTTGTCAAGAAGATCAACGCGCTGGCCGAAGACATCGGTGCGCTCGACGATACCGCCCTGGCCGCCAAGACCGACGAGTTCCGCCAGCGCATCGGTGACGGCGAATCCCTGGACCAGATCCTGCCCGAGGCCTTCGCAGTCGTGCGCGAGGCGGGCGAGCGGGTCCTCGGCCTGCGTCACTTCGACGTGCAGCTGATCGGCGGCATGGCGCTGCACGAGGGCAAGATCGCGGAGATGCGCACCGGCGAGGGCAAGACCCTGGTGGCCACGCTGCCGGCCTACCTCAACGCACTGGGCGGCGACAGCGTGCATATCGTTACCGTGAATGACTACCTGGCGGGACGCGACGCCGCCTGGATGGGGCCGCTGTACAACTTCCTGGGCATCTCCGTCGGCGTGATCCGCTCCGGGCAGGCCAGCGATGAAAAACGCGAGGCCTATCGCTGCGGTGTGGTGTACGGCACCAACAACGAGTTCGGTTTCGATTACCTGCGCGACAACATGGCGTTCACCGCGGAGGATCGTTTCCAGCGCGGGCTCAGCTTTGCCATTGTCGACGAGGTCGACTCCATCCTCATCGACGAGTCGCGCACACCGCTCATCATCTCCGGTGCGTCCGAGGACAGCTCTCACCTGTACAAGCAGATCAACCGCATCATCCCGTCGCTGAAGCCGGAGACGGAGACGGGCGAGGGCCACTTCACCATCGATGAGAAGACGCGCCAGGTGGAGCTGAACGAGGCCGGGCACGAGTTCATCGAGGAAGTGATGATCCGCGAGGGCCTGCTGGAGGAGGGCGACAGTCTGTACGGCGCCAGCAACCTCAACCTGCTGCACCACGTGTACTCGGGCCTGCGCGCCCACGCCCTGTACCACCGGGACGTCGAGTACATCGTGCAGAACCAGCAGGTGGTGCTGATCGACGAGCACACCGGGCGCACCATGCCCGGCCGGCGATTGTCGGAGGGGCTGCACCAGGCCATCGAGGCGAAGGAAGGGGTGGCGATACAGAGCGAGAGCCAGACCCTCGCCTCGACCACCTTCCAGAATTACTTCCGCCTCTACGGCAAGCTCGCGGGCATGACCGGCACCGCCGACACCGAGGCGTTCGAATTCCGCCAGATCTACGGCCTGGAAGTGCTGGTGATCCCCACCAACGTCAAGCAGCAGCGCGCGGATCTCAACGACGTGGTGTACCTCACCCAGGAAGAGAAGTTCGACGCCATCGTCTCCGATGTCAAGGAGTGTATGGCCAAGGGGGCACCCGTGCTGGTGGGCACCGCGTCGGTGGAGACCTCCGAGGCCATGTCGGAGCGGTTCAAGAAGTCGAAGATCGAGCACAAGGTGCTCAACGCCAAGTACCACCAGCAGGAGGCGGAGATCATCATCGACGCCGGTCGGCGGGGCGCGGTGACCATCGCGACCAACATGGCCGGGCGGGGCACCGACATCAAGCTCGGCGAAGGGGTGGTCGAGGGGGAGATCCGGCGCGACCCGGACGG
>JAWVYG010000631.1:0-2694 GCA_033722815.1 Halioglobus sp. | reverse complement strand
TCTTCCTCGCTGAGGATCACACCGCCAGAGATCTTCGCCCGGCGCTGACGCTCGCCCGCGTCGAACAGATCGGGCAGCAGCGCCGCTTCATCGTCGACCACGCCGGAGGAACCCGCCCGCAGGGCGGGATCGTCGGGCAAGGTCAGGTCCAGTGGCGGTGGCGGCTTGGCGGGCGCGTCGGGAACCGTCGCGGGTACCGCAGGCGTTGCAGAGGACGTGTAGACCGACGCCCCCTTCGCGGGAGGTGCGTCAGTGCCTTGCACAGGAGACCGCTGCTGGCAGCCATACAGGCCCAGCAGCACAAGCATTACACACAGCAGTTTCGACAACAGTTTGCCCCCCCTCGCTCAACACCGGGCATAACCGGCCACGCCCATTCCGGGCGATGCAGCCTGCTCAGGCCCATTGACATATGTAATGCTACTACATAAGATATGCAGCGTCACTACATATCTCACCCGCCAGCCCGAGGAAACCGCCATGAGCGACCACCTGGACCGCGCCTTCTCCCCCGCCACGCTGGGCAAACTGCCGCTGAAGAATCGCATTCTCAAGGCAGCCACCTACGAGGGCAAGACGCCCGACGGCATCCCCGGGGACCTGCTGCTGGATTTCCACAAGCAGGTCGTCGCCGGCGGCACCGCGATGACGACCATCGGCTACTGCACCACCGAGGCCGACGGGCGCATCAATGACCAGATGATGTGGCTGCACGAGGGCATCCGCGACCGCCTCACCCACATGAATTCGGAGCTGAAGAAAGTCGCGCCGGACGTGGCGATCTCCGGCCAGATGACCCACTGCGGCAGTTTCTCCAAGAACCGCAAGATGCAGCGGCTGAAGCGCCCCATGGGTCCCTCGCGCTGGTTCAACATGATGGGCGCTTCCGTCGGCATGCCGATCTCCGGCGCCATGACAGTCGAAGACATCGACTACCTGGTACAGACCTACCACGACGCCGCAAAGATGATGCGCGAGACGGGCTTCGACGCCGCCGAAATCCACTTCAGCCACGGCTACGGCATCAGCCAGTTCATCAGCCCCAAGACCAACCGGCGCACCGACGAGTACGGCGGCAGCCTCGAAAACCGCATGCGCCTGCCCCTGCGGGTGCTCGACGCCGTGCGCCGGGCGGTGGGCGACGATTTCCCCATCCTCGGGAAGATCGGCCTCACCGACGGCGTCAAGGGCGGACTGCAACTGGAGGAAGCCATCGAGGTGGCGGCCCTGCTCGACGCGGCGGGCATCGACGGGCTGATCTGCTCCGGCGGCACCAGCACCTTCAATCCCATGGTGTACTTCCGCGGCGACACGCTGGACAAAGGTCTGCTGGAGGTGGAGACCAATCCCATCATGAAACTCGGGCTGAGGCTCGTCGGCCCCAGCATGTTCAAGCATTACCCCTACGAGGAGCTGTACTTCCTCGAGGACGCGAAGAAAGTGCGCGACCGCGTGAAGAACGCCCAGATGATCTACATCGGCGGCTGCACGGAGCTGGACAGCCTCGAGCGCGTGATGGCCGAGGGCTTCGACTTCGTGCAGCTGGGGCGCCCGCTGATCAAGGATCCGAATTTCGTCAACAACGCCATGGCGGACAGGAACTACAAGAACGGCTGTATCCACTGCAACCGCTGCGCCAGCCTGATCGAGGCGCCAGGCGGCGTATACTGTCCGCTGAATATGGAGCAGGCATCATGAACATAGAGGACTTCAGCAATATCCCGGAGCTGCCGCCCGTCTTCGGGCCGGCGAAGCAAGTGGCCTACATGGTCGAGGACATCGACCCGGCCATGGCGCGGTGGCGGGACGAATACGGCGTGGGCCCTTTCCTGGTGACCCGCAACGCCCTGCCCCTGTCCAACGCCTACTACCGCGGGGAGAAGGCCGAGCCCGCGAGGGTCAACATCGCCTTCGCCTATGTCGGCGACATGCAGCTGGAGTTGATCGAGCTGATCGGCGACACGCCCTCGCTGTACAAGGAGGCCGTCGACCGCGGCCAGACCAGCGTGCACCACTACGCCGTGTGCGTGGAAGATTTTCCCAAGGCTTACAACTGGGCACTGGACAACGGCTTCGACGCCGCGGTGGACTCCGGCGTCGACGGCCTGGCGCGCATGTCCTACATGGAAAATCCCGAGACCGGCATGATCCTCGAGGTCATCCAGTGGAACCCGCTCACCAGACCCTACTTCGAGGGCCTGGAGCGGATAGTCCGGAGCGCCAACCCGGCGCAACCCGTGCACGAGTTCAAGCTTGCCGAGCTCACGCCGAAGGGCGCCGTGTTCCTGCAGCTGGCAAAGTTCACGCTAAAGAAACTGTTCGGCGGGGTGCAGCCCACGCGCAGGCCCAAGACACCGGCGGATGCCGCCGCGTAAAGGAACGTGCTGAAGCGCTGGTTTCCCGTTGGGATTCAGAAGCTGCTGCGGCGGGTGGCGTAAGCAGTCGTTGCTGCGAGCGTTGATACAGGCGCAGCCTGTTTCGCTCTGGCCAGTCGATCGGAAGGGGGTTCAGCCCGGTCGGGACACGCCAAAAAGCGCACATCCATGTGCAGGCTCGGGTGGCGACGTCCTGTCGCCACACGGTCCCGCCAACAGGTCCCCACCTCAAGCCTTCCGGCCCGGAATGTGCGCCTAACCGGAATCCTTAGGACAACACACGAGAGACCAGGCTGAATGCTGCTGCTTTGGCCTCTGC
>JAWVYG010000630.1:0-2711 GCA_033722815.1 Halioglobus sp. | reverse complement strand
CGCCGGGTGTGACCATCGACTAGATCAACGTTTGCGGACTTTTGCCGGCATGCACGCCCGCGCTCGACCCCCTGCCGCAGCGGCGAGCCGGCCGCGGCAACCTGCCGGATCTGCATCCGCCGTGCTAACCTGCCCGCTCAGCTTTTTCGGGACTGCACCATGAGACGAGCCGCAAAATACCTGGCGTGGACCGCGCTGCTGCTGTTGCTGGTGGCGATGGCCGCCTGGGGGCTGGCGCTGGGCGGGCTGAAGGAGCTGGACAGTGCGGAGCGCCAGACGCTGGGCGGCGACTACCTGCACACGCCCATGGGCACGCTGTCCTACACCCGCCAGGGCGCCATGGATGCGCCCGCGGTGGTGCTGGTGCACGGCTTCAGCACGCCGAAGTTCGTCTGGGAGCAGGTGACGCCGACACTGCTGGCGGCGGACTACCAGGTCATCACCTATGACCACTTCGGCCGCGGCTTCTCGGACAGGCCGCCCGGGCCCTACAACTCGGCGCTGTACCAGGGCGAACTGGCCGCGCTGATCGCCGGCCTGCAGCTGGCGACGCCGCTGACGCTGGTGGGTTATTCCATGGGCGGCGCCAATGTCATCGACTACGCGGCATCGTTTCCGCAGCAGGTGCGCCAACTGGTGTTGATCGCACCGGCGGGGTATATGCGCAATGCCGATTCCCTGTCGTTACTGGATGTGCCACTGCTGGGCGAGTGGCTGATGACCGTCTTCGGCCGGCAGTTCGCCTACCGGGGCATCAAGGCGGAGGTGGACGCGGGGCGCGCGCCGGCGACCATGCTGGAACAGTTCGAGCGGCAGGCGGTTTATAGCGGCTACACCGATGCGCTGCTCTCGACGCTGCGGCATTTTCCCATGGCCGACCTCGCCCATCGCTATCGCATCGTGGCGGGCACGGATATACCGGTCACGGCGATCTGGGGCACAGACGACGAGATTGTGCCCTACGCCGGCGCGGCGCTGATGGCGCAGGACCTGCCGCGGCTGCAGCTGACCACCATCGAGGGCGCCAACCACAGCCTGACCTTCGGGCAGCCGAAGCGGGTTGCCGCGGCGCTGCTGCAAGCGCTGGGGAGCCCCTGAGTTACGCGCCCGGTCAGGGCGCGTACCCGATCGGCGAAGTATGGGCCGCGCCCTTGCCCGCGACTAGCCGGGCCCTGGCGATCATCGCCGTTCCCGGGTTGAGCAAGGGCAGCAAGCGGTCGATGCACTGCCGGCGACGAAATTTTCCGCTCAGGCGGCCGCCTCGTCGGCGGCATCCCAGGGCATGCTGGCGGTGACCCAGTGCGTCACCGCCTCATCCTGATCATTGCTGTGCAGGTGGCGCGGAGGCTGCGTAAAGGTCGCGTATGGCCGGCAGCGGATGACGACCCGGTCTTCCTCCTGCGCCATCGCCTCGACGAAAGGTCGGGCATCGTCGGTCAGCGGCGTGCCGGACATGCGCCCCCCGACAGCCATCATCACATCGACAACGAGGCCCGGATCGTCGTCGACAGCGGCGTCGCAATACACCTGGACGTAGGTGAACGGCCAGCGTTCATCGAGAATGCACAGGCTCACCTTGCCATCGCGCGCCACGGCTTTCGCCTTGGCGCGGTCGCGCATGGTCGATACCAGCAGCTCACCCGCGTCGGTGGGGATGTAATAGACCACCGACATGGCGGGGCCGTCGCTCTGGCGGCCATAGCCGAACATGCAGGTACGGTGGGTATAAACGAACTCGCGCCTTTCGGAGGGGAGCATGTCCCGGTCCGTGGGGGCGGTCAGGGGCTCTGGGGCCAGTGGTAGCAGGTTCATGGTGTGGTTTCCTCGTGGTTATGCGCGTTTCAGGCAGGGGGAATGAGCCGCTCTGCCAGGAAGGACATCATGCGCCGCGCCTCTGCCTTGCTGGCGCGGTGCATGATCAGGCCCTCTATTGCAGTGATGAGCGCAGCGACGACCAGCTTGCGCTCGGCGGCAGGCAGCGAAGCGTGCTCGAGTGCCATCGCCAGTCCCTGTTCGTAACGCCGATGGACCCGGGCGTGGAACCCGGCCACGACGTCGGAGTGCTGCGAGCGCTCGTGCAGAGTCGAGATGAGACCGTGGCGGTCCAGCCGTCGGCAGACGAAATCGGCGAGAATCTCCACCCTCGCCTCGCGGGCCCTTGCAGGAGACAAATCCGCCAACCTGCCGGCCGCTTCCTGCATATCCTGCAGCTGCAGGGCTTCCATCACAGCGACGAACAGCTCGTCCTTGGTGGGGAAGTACCAGTGCACCACGTTGCTCGCCACCCCCGCCTCGCGCGCGATCGCGGCCATCGTCGTGCCGTCGTAGCCGTACTCGAGGAATAATCGCTCGGCGATCTTTACGATCTCCGCCGACTTCTCTTCGCGGCTTTTTTCCGATCGGTTCCTGGGCATTGCGAGCCATTTCCTTTTTGGCGACCTGGATCAGCACACGCCATCGATATTTCTAGATTGGTAGTCTAGATGCTTCTAGACTCTTAGTCAAGAGATCGAATCGAGCGTATCCAACTGCTCGCTCAACTCCATGTAGCTTCGGGATCGAGTTGAAGGACAGTCATTGCAACGCCACAATCGTGGAGAGATATTGGCTCTTTGAGGACCCAGCACTATGAGCGACACAGACCCGGAAAGGAGACTTGCACAGCTGGATGAGAGAATGGCGTCCCTGGAGAAGGAGAACCTGCGACTGCG
>JAWVYG010000629.1:0-2714 GCA_033722815.1 Halioglobus sp. | reverse complement strand
GCCTCGAGGGTAAATACGCCCTGGTGCAGGGCCCGGTGGTGATGGCGGCACAGGGTGACGAGGGTAGACAGGCTGGTCTCGCCGCCGACGGCCCAGTGCACGATGTGGACGGCGACCACGTAGCGCGATTCACAGCAACCCGGCACACGGCAGGTATTGTTGTCGCGCAGCGCCAGGGCGCGGCGGATGGCGGGGGGCACGGTGCGGCTGCGGCGGCCGATATTGAGCACCCGGCCCTGTTCGTCCTCCAGCACGGTGACGAGGCTGGCGTCACAACACAGGCGGCGCAAGGGGCTTGAATCTCCGGCGCCCTGCAGGGCCGACAGGCTGACCTGCAGCTGGATCTGGCAGCGTTCGTGGCCCTTGAGGCTCGTATTGTCGCGGGGCGACGTGATAAAGCGCTCGGCCAGCCGTTCCAGGGCGTCCGCCCGGGCCTGGGGCGGGGGGGGGCGCGCCTGTTCCCCTGAAAACGTTTCCGCGGAAACGTTTTCCGCGTCTTCGGTTTCCTCGTCCCGTTCACGCTCCAGCGCCACCGACGCCTCGATCGCCTTTACGACGAGCTCGCCCGCCTCGGCAGGCAGCCTGGCGTGAATCACCCACATGCCCTGTTCATCCTGGTAGTACAACAGCTCTCGCGAGGCGAACTGTTCTTCCTCGGCCTTGCCGTCCAGCGCCCTGCGCACCGCCTTGTATTTGCGCACCACGTTCTCCACGTGGCTGGCGGTGCCGTGGCGGGCAATCATCAACAGGTAGTCCTCGGTCTCCGGGGTAGCGACCCGCGTCATGGCGCGCACCTTGGAGTAACTGATCTCCCCGCGCGCGAAGGCCGCGTCGATGCGGGGCAGTTGTTCCAGGCAGTGTGCCACCCGCACTTTCTCGCGCGCCGCGCCGAGGGCGATGCCGCACTGCCAGTTCAGCCAGTGGGCGCAGGACCGCACGGTGCCGCCGCCGCTGTAGCCCTCGCACTTGTCGAAGGCGGCGATGAGCTTCAGCAGGCGGTGGTTGGCGGCGTTGATCTGGCCGGCCAGAAGGGTGATTTCGCGGGCCAGGGCTTCAGGGATCGGGAGGGCGGTGGGTGTGATGGCTACAGTCATACGGTGCTCCTTGCTCACGTATACTACTGTTTAAATATACAGTATATGATAGCAGTCGCCGCACCGGGGCGCCAGGGAAAGTACTCATGGTAGCGGCAAAAAGCACTGTATTTACAGTGTAAGAGCCTATTGCTTGCCGGACGCCGGTGGTCCGCCATCGGTGGGTAACTCGAAAGAGTCGACCGGCGGCAGGGAAAAAGCCAGGTACTGGTCTCCTGTCTTCGTGCCCAGCTTGCCGCCCGAGCAGGTAACGACGATGTACTGCACGCCGTCGATCTCGTAGGTGGCGGGCGTGGCGTAGCCGGCGGCGGGGAGCTTGTACTGCCACAGCAACTCGCCGCTGGCCTTGTCGAAGATGCGCAGCATCCCGTCGGAGGTCGCCGCGATGATCAGCAGGCCGCCCGCCGTCACAATGGGGCCGCCGTAATTGCGGGTGCCGGTGGGCGGGATGCCCTCTTTGGTCAGCGCCTCGTATTCTCCCAGCGGGACCTGCCACACCCGTTTGCCGCTGGCGAGGTCGATGGCGTTGAGGGTGCCCCAGGGCGGCTTCACCGCGGGGTACCAGCGCTGGTCGACGAAGTCGTTGTAGCCGGCGAACACGTAGGCGGTTTCTTTTTCTCCGTCGCCGGCGGCGGCCGGCAGCTCGCCGGCGCTCCTGGCGAACACGTAATCCACCACCGCGTCCAGCTCGTGGCGAGGAAGGTGGGCGAAGGGCATCATGCGTCCCTTGCCCGCGATGACGGTGCGCAGTGCCGTGGCCCTGTCCGTTTTCTCTGACAGGTCGGTGAGGGCCGGTGCGTAGGGGTAGAAACCCTGCAGGTCCAGGCCATGGCAGCCGCTGCACTGCTTGCGGAATACGAGTTCACCCACACCCAGTGCGCTGCCCTTGTCCACTGCCACCGCTTCCAGGTTGATCAGGTGCGGCGCCTCCATGGCGTTGATGTAGTAGAGGTTGGTGTCCGGGTCGAACGCGCCGCCGCCCCAGTTGGCGCCGCCGTAGAAGCCCGGGAACAGGATAATTTTTTCCAGCCCGAGCGGTTGCATGTAGGCGAACGCCTGCGCCTGCTCGAACTGCGCTTTCACGTAGGCGTGGGTTTCGGGATCGATATCACTGAGATCGTCTTCGGTGAAGGTCTGGCGCGCGAAGGGTTCGGGCCGCGTTACCCGCGGCTGGGTGGGAGACGTCCTTTCCCCGGGAATACTCGAGGGAGGGACTGTCACTTCCTCGATGGGGAAGACCGGCTCCCCACTGTCCCGGTCCAGCAGGTACAGCACGCCCTGCTTGGAGGCCTGCGCCAGCAAGTCGCGCTGTTTCCCGTCCTGCGTCACCGTGACCAGGGTGGGGGCGCTGGACAGGTCCCTGTCCCACAGGTCGTGGTGCACGGTCTGGTAGTGCCACAGGCGCCTGCCGGTGGCGGCGTCCAGCGCGATGATGCTGTTGCCGAACAGGTTGTCGCCGTGGCGGTCGCTGCCATCGAAGTCCGGTGTGGGTGACCCGGTGGGGACATAGACCACGCCGCGCCGCACATCCACGCTCATGCCTGCCCAGGCGTTGGCGCCGCCGGCGGTCCTGAAGGCGCCCTCGGGCCAGGTGTCGTAGCCGAACTCGCCGGGGTGGGG
>JAWVYG010000628.1:0-2715 GCA_033722815.1 Halioglobus sp. | reverse complement strand
TCCAGGTCCGGCAACCCCAGTGCGCGCAGCCACTGCTGCGCCCTCAGGCGCTGTACGTCACCCCAGTCGTCATACAGGCCGATAGTGTCGAAGAAGCCGGATACCACCACCTCCACGACCTTCATGCCGCGGGCGAAGTTGAGGTGTAGCTGCGTATCCACCTGGCCGTATTTCTGCTTGATGTCCCAGATACTCTCGCCCGAGCCCCGGCGAATGCCGAACAGCGTGATGTCCTGCCCGTAGGCCTTGTGGTTGTCGCCCGTCACCAGGCTGAGCAGCGTGGTCTTGCCGCAGCCATTGGGGCCGGACACGCAGCAGTGGCTGCCGCGTGGCAACACCCAGTCGATGCCCCGCAGGACCTCCAGGTCGCCGTAGCGGACCGACACGTCGCGCAGTTCCAGCAGCGGTCCGCTCGCCGGCAAGTCATAGGGCCGCTCTGCGGCCTCGGGCAGTTGCGCCAGTTCCGCGACGGGAGGATTCATCAGTGCCTGCACGTTCGCGGAGCCCAGCACCGCATCGCGCTGACCGGTGGCGACGACCTGCCCGCTGTCCAGCACCAGGACATGGCTGATTTCTTCGGGGATATCCTCGGGCTGCCGGCACAGCAGCACGACGTTCACCTGTGTAGACAGCAGCTCGCGGATAATCGTGCGCATGGAGGCCTGGCTCGCCCGGTCGAGCCCGTCCAGCGGGCTGTCCAGGATGAGCAGCGCGGGGTCGCTCAGTATCGCGCGTATAAGCAGCGTCTTGCGCATCTCGCCGGTCGAGATGTAGCGCAGCCCGCGCTCGAGAATGTGGGTGATGCCCAGACGTCGTGCCCATTGCAGGAAGGTTGCGTCAACTTCCCTGTCGCCGAGGATGGCCTGCTGCACGCTGGTACCGGGATCGGTTGCGTTCGCGCGGAACTCGGAGTCGTCCAGCTTCCTGTCGCGATCACACAGCGCCTTGGCCTGCTCGAAGCAGACGTAGGCCACGCCGCCCTCCCGGAGGGTGGAGGACTGCCGGTACGTGCCGGAGAAGTGCGTGGCCTGCCCGCTCAGGATGCGCGCCAGGCTGGTCTTGCCTGCGCCGTTGGGGCCCAGGCATGCCCATTGTTCTGCGCTATTCACGCGCCAGTTTATCGAGCGCAGCGCCGGCAGTGCGCGGTACACGAGGTTGAGTTGGTCGAGTTCGAACAGGGCCCGTGTGGCGGGCGCTTTGCCTGGCATGGTGCTCTTTCGCATCCGTTCTGTGTTGGCTTGTCACCCGCCCCGGCAGCTGGCTTAATCGGGTTTCACAGCGCAATGGACTGGTACAGGTGTCCGTAGCACTCCTACAACTGATCGAGACCCGGCTGGGGGGCTACCGCCCGGGCCGCAAGATGCTGCGCCGATTCAGGAAACGTTCCGCCGTCGCGATGATACTGCAGGTGCGCGAGGGCGAGCTGCATATCCTCATGATAAAGCGCGCCGAGCGCAAAGGGGACCCCTGGTCCGGTCATATGGCATTTCCCGGCGGTCGCATGGACGATGCCGACGCCAACGGGTTCGAGGTGGCCCGGCGTGAAACCGCCGAGGAAGTGGGGCTCGAGCTGGGCGAAAACGATGTATGCCTCGGCAGGTTGTCCGAGATCAGCGCCCGTCCCGGTCGCCGCTCGCTGGGCATGGTGGTCAGCCCGTTCGTGTTCCACCTGCAGCGCGATGTCAGTTTCACGCCCAATCACGAGGTGGCGGAGGTCGTCTGGGTACCGCTGGAGTTCCTGCTCAACGAGGATAACCGCGGCTCCATGGTCTGGGAATTCAAGGGCGCCAGTATTCCCTTGCCCTGTTACTGGTACGAGGGCCGCTGTATCTGGGGCCTGTCGCTGATGATGCTGTACGAGCTGATGGATCTCATCGAGGGCGGGCGCAGGCTGCGCCGCTCCTGGCGGCGCTGACTCAGACGTCCTGTCGGTACTTGGTCGGGTAGGGACTGTTCCGGGCTTCGAGCCCGGACAGCGCGTAGGGTATGCCGCGCTTCTTGGCATAGTACATCGCCCTGTCGGCCTGCTCCTCCAGCTCGTGTTTCTGGCGACCGTCCTGGGGAAACATCGCGATGCCGATACTGGTCCTGACATCGATGCTGTGCTGGCGGAACGTGACCGGCTGGTCGATAGCCTGGGTGAGCTTCAGCGCAATGCCCGTCAGTTCATCGGCGGAGTGCACCTCCTCCAGGACGGCGACGAATTCGTCACCGCCGAGGCGGGCGATCAGGTCGCTCTCGCGCAGTGCCCTTTGCAGTCTCTGCGAGACGGCGATGAGAATCTTGTCGCCCAGCGCGTGACCGTAGGTGTCGTTGATCTGCTTGAACTTGTTGATGTCGATGAACAGCAGTCCCGTCCTGGTATCGTGCTGCGCGCTGCGCTGCAGCACCGTGGTAAAGCGCTCGTCGTAGAAGCGCCGATTGGGCAGCCCGGTCAGCTTGTCGTGGAAAGACAGGTGCTCCAGCTCGGCGTTGGTAACCTGCAGGTCGTCGCGCAACGCCCGGTTCATCTCGACGTAGCTGACCATGATGGCGACCACCGCGCACGATATCCCGGTGAGCGACATCAGCATGGCCATCGAATAATTTTCCGGCCTGATAATCGAGTGGAAGACGACGCCCTGTCTTTCCGCGAGCATCACGGCGATCCAGAACATGACGACTATGATTCCCCAGCTCACCGCCGTCCTGACGTTGCCCGCGATAGACCCCATG
>JAWVYG010000627.1:0-2720 GCA_033722815.1 Halioglobus sp. | reverse complement strand
CGCCAGTTGCCAGTCGGTGCCCGCGTTGGTGGTGTGGTAGATCATGCCGTAGGCGCCCACGGCCCAGCCCTTGGAGGCACTGGTGAACATGACATCCAGCATGGGATCGGCGGGGCCGGTCTCGATGGCGCCCTGGGCGTCTTCCTCGTTGAAGATCGCATCTTCCAGGTCGTATTCGAGGTCTGCCAGGCTCTTGCCGGGCTCGCCGTCTTCCCCGTCCGGTTCGGCGGTCGCCCCGGCATCCTGCAGCGCCTGTACGCGCGCTTCCAGCGCCTCACGTTGCCGCGTTACCTTCGCCAGCCACTGGCGGTTGGCCTCGTTGCCGTCGAACTGCAGCGACCAGCTCGTGCCACCATCGGCCGAGTGGATAATCGTGCCTGCATGGCCCACCGCCCAGCCCAACTCGGGGGTGGGGAAGTCCACCGCCGTCAAGGTCGCGCTGACGGGTACATCCGCCTGCGTCCAGGACGCGCCGTCATCATCGGAATAAATGACCAGGCCGCGTTCGCCCACGGCTACCAGCCGGTTACCGGCGCGACTGATATCGGTGAGCGTCTTCTCGGTGACGTCCGCCATCGACACCGCGGGTTTGAACTGGAAATCCTGGGCGACGCCGAGCGACGCCCAGAACAGCAGCGCGAGCCCCAGGTAGCGGCCCAGCCGCAGCATCAGCGGCGACCGGCGCGGCGCAGCGCGGCGGGCGTGAAGTCCTCGAAACCGCCCAGCCAGTCGAAGTCGTACTGGTAGCCTTTCTCTTCGTTATCCAGCCCGATCACCAGGTAGCGCCCGGAGATCAGGTCGTGCAGTGACTCCGCCGCCAGCCAGGGGATGTCCCGCTGGTAGTGGATGACGGGATGGCCTTCCTTGACCTTCCACAGCTCGCCGCGGCCGTCGTAGTGGTCGATGATGCCGATCTGCCAGGTATCCTCGTCCACGTAGTAGGTGCGGCGGGCGTAGATGTGTCGCTGGCCCTCCTTCAGCGTGGAATCCACTTCCCAAACTCGGTGCAGCTCGTAGCGCTGGTAATCGGGTTTCATGTGACCTTTCTGGATGATGTCCTTGTAGCTCAGGTCGCCGCGGCGCAGGCCGTAGCTGTTGTAGGGGATGTACATCTCGCGCTTGCCTACCAGCTCCCAGTTGTAGCGGTCCGGGGCGCCGTTGAACAGGTCCAGGTCGTCCGCGGTGCGCAGGCCGTCCGAGGCGGTACCCGGGCCGTCATAGGCGATGTTGGGTGCGCGGCGTACGCGGCGCTGCCCCGCGTTGTACACCCATGCCGAACGGGGCTCCTTCACCTGGTCGATGTTCTCGTGTACCAGCAGTACGTCGCCCTCCAGTCGGGCGGGTGCGAGGATTCTCTGCAGGAATACGAACAGCCGGTTGGGGTAGGGGTTGTCCGGCATGCGGTTGGCAAACAGCACGTCCTCCTCGAACAGTACCGGGGCGAAGGCGCCGTTGGCCTGCACGGGAATCTGCGTATAGCGGCGCTGTACGCCCAGTTCCGTGCGGTAGCGGGTGATGTGGTTCCAGATGACCTCCAGGCCCTCCTTGGGGATGGGGAAAGGCAGGGCCTTGAAGTTCACCAGGCCGTTGCCGCCCGTGACCATGTCGGCCTCGACGGCGCCCTCCTTGATCAGCTTGTACTCCGACTCGGGCAACCCTGCGCTGCGGCGCGTGGGGTAGACCGGCATGCGGAAGGTGTCCGGGTAGCGCTGCAGCAGGGCGATCTGTCCCGGGGACAGCTTGTCCTGGTACTGCTCGTAGTTCTGCGCGGTGATCGTGAACAGGGGCTTGTCGTCGGGGAACGGATCCACCAGGCGCTCGCCGGGTACGTAGTTGGCGGGCGGGTCTATTGGGCCTGTCCACTCGGGTATTGTGCCGTCGGCGTTGCCGGCGCGCTCCGCGCCAATCGGCGTCAGTACGTCACCGCCCAGTGTCGCGGCTTCTTCGGGTGTGATGCGTGCCGCGGCCGTGGCGGCGGCCAGCGCCAGCGCCAGGGCCGTCAGTGACAGGCACAGGGTTCGGGTCTTATTCATGTTGTGCTCCAAGTTGTAAATCAGAAGGCGACGGAGAAGCTCAGGGAGACAAAGTCGCGATCCTGCTGTTCATTGTAGTCAGCTCCGAAGAAACTGGTATAGGAAAGATCGGCCTGGTAGATATTCAGGTAACTCGCCTTCACGCCGACGCTCAGGGCCTTGCGGTCCTGGATGAAGTTCGGCGGCGGTGAAGTGCCGTCCACGTCGTGGGACCATGCCATATTCGGGGTCAGATTGACACCGGCAAACACGTCGGAGTACTCCAGGCCGGCGCGAATGCGGTAGCCCCAGGAGAAGTCGTCTATGAAGCCCTCGCTCTCGCAGTAATCGGCATTGGGATTGGGGACAATACCAAAGCCCGCGAGGGCGGGATGGGAATTACAGCTCACCGGCGTGCCCGGGAAGGTTTCACTGATGAAGGGGTCGAAGTCGTTGATGCCATAGGCCGGCGAGCGGCCGTAGTTGATGTCGTCTTCCATGTCGCCGATCCAGGTGGCACCCACCTCGGCGGCGAAGGACAGGCGGCTGGCGCCCATCACCTGCTCGAAGAAGCGGATAAACGTGGCCTGGGCCTGGGTGTAGGACACCTCGTCGTAGCCGTGGATCACCGCCCCCGGGCCCGCTGCGTGGGAGCGCGGCAGGATGGGCGACCACTCGCCGAAATTGCCCAGTGCGAGCGCCTGCAGG
>JAWVYG010000626.1:0-2724 GCA_033722815.1 Halioglobus sp. | reverse complement strand
GCGTCAATGGCGCAATTGTTGTACCATGAGGCCTTATCGATAGAGGTATCTCATGGCTACAGCAGCCGAATCCTCGCAAAAAACCGCTCCCGACAACGAAGAATCCGGCGTGCAAAAGCGGCGCCAGCGCATACTCGCTGCCGCCCGGGCGATGATCGAACGACACGGCGTGGACAAGCTTCGGGTCAGGGACTTGGCGGATGCAGCGGGAGTTGCCACTGCGACGCTTTACAACCAGTTCGGCGGCAAAGACGGCATTGTCGAGCTGGCGCTGAAAGAGGATTACCTGGAGCGCTTTTCCATCTCGGGTCTTGAGAACCAGGGTCGGTCGCCCGCCGCCGCCCTGCGGCAACTCATCGCCCAATCGGCCAGTGACGCCAGAGACAAGCCGGAAAATACCGCGGCGGTGTTGAAATTTTACTTCCGCGCCGACAGTGATGATGCCCTGCGCTCGGTGACCCATGAGGGCGTCAAGCAGTTTTTCCTGGCGATCCTGCGAGACGTGAGCCGGCGCGATGAACTGGTGCCCTGGGCGCAGATGGCATGGGTCGCCGATGACATGGTGAGTGCCACCTATGCGGTCCTGCTCAAATGGTTGCAGGGCAACGTGTCCGAGGAAGAACTCGAGCCCCGTTTACTGGCGATGGCAGCGCTGCCCTGTGTCGCCGTGTCCCGAGGCAAGTCTCGAGAGGAGTTTGAGCAGCTATTGGCGGATTTGCCGCCGTGCGACGCCACGCATAGCGCATAGTAAGGCATTTCGGGATGGCGCTCAGTCATCCTTCCTGGTGCGATAGTCCCCGAAGGTTTCATCCCTGCGCTGAACGGCCCTGGTAACACCGTCCTGTTCGAGGCCCTTCAAGAAGGCCTGGAAACCGGGTTGGTGAATGCCCAGCGTGCACAGTTCGGTACCGGCCCGGATACCCTGACGGAAACCCATGGCGTCCATCTGCCGGTGCACCGCACGCTTGTTCAGCTGTACGATATCCGGCGGTAACTGTGCAATGCGCTCGGCCTTCTCCAGAACCTTGGCTTCCAGTTGTTCGGCAGGCCAGTGATCGGTGGCCCAGCCCCTGGCAGTGGCCTCGATACCATCGATGGCATCGCCTGTCAGCAGCATCTCCATGCCTTTGCGCATACCGACCAGCCAGGGGTGAAACTGCATGTCGGGAACGCCGAAGCGTACTGCCGGATACCCCATGCGAGCGTCGTCCGCCATGTACACCAGGTCGCAGCCCGTTGCCAGTTCACTGCCACCGGCCAGGCAGTAACCATGGACCTGCGCGATGACGGGTTTTGCCATGTCCCAGATGCCCATCCAGCCCTCGGTCACATGACGCGGCCAGTGACCATCGCCGCCGGCGCTGAAATAGGGTTGCTCCACGCCCTCATTGCCGTCTCCCAATTCATAGCCGGCAGAAAAGCAACTCCCGGCGCCGCGCAGAATCTGCACCCGAACCGTTTCGTCGCGGTCACCCAATTGCAGGGCATGCAAGATCTCGCCGCGCAGGGTGTGGTTCAGCGCATTGCGTTTCTCCGGTCGGTTCAGGGTGATTCGTTTCACTCCCTCCAGCGGGAAATCGACTTCGATCGCGCGGTAGTCTTTGTCGCGCAGGCCTTCAACACCGCTGGCGTTTTTGTCATAACTCATACTCCGCCTCCTGTGTCAGCCACTGCTGCAATTGTTGCTCGCGACCGCCAAAGCGGGCGCCGAGTGTGGCTGCGAACTTGTAAAAAAAACCGATATCGCACTCATCGGTCATGCCAATGCCGCCGTGCCACTGAATGGCTTCTCCGGTGATAAGGCGCGACGCGCTGCAGGCGAAGAACTTACAGGCCGCAGCCCAGCGTGGCAATTGTTCGGGCTCGCACGTGAGTTGTTGCAGGCACTCAATGTTCAGGGCTTTCAGTTTCTCCAGCTCCAGGTAGGCGCGACCCGCACGGTGTTGCAGGGCCTGGAAGCTGCCGATTTTGACGCCAAACTGTTCCCGGGTGGTCAGCCAGTCCAGGCCGCGCTGCAGCGCGGCTTCTGCCACGCCCTGTAGCTGAAACGCAAGCAACACCCTGGCCAGTTGTTGAGTCTGCGCAATCGCGGGTTCGCAAACCGCCGAATCGACACAACATTGCATTGCGTCAAGGCGCAGCGCATTGAACGTTACGTCGGCACTGGCGTTACTGTCCAGCAGTCGGCGTGGTGCGCCGAGGCCGACCGAATCGGCGCTTACCCAGAAAAGCCCATCGCCCCCGCCGCTGGTGCGCGCGCAGACCACAAAGTGCGAGGCCTCAGTGGCATTGTGCACACCAACTGCAGTGCCTTGCAGCACCCAGCCACCGTCCACCGCCTCGGCGCGGACTTGCTGGTGCGGCTCAAGGCCGACCAGGGCCAGACAGCGGCCCCCCGCCGCCGCGGTCTGATGCCATTCGTCGATCGCGGCCCAGCCCGCCAGCGCGGCCAGGCGCGCGGCCAGCAGCGTGTCCAGCAGCGGGGTCTGCGCCAAATGCCGCCCGAGGCTTGCAAAGCTCACTGCCCAGATGGGGAGGGGCAGGGGGGCCGTCGCATTGGCGTCGGGTAACAGTCCCTGTTCGCCGATCGCGCGCCAAAGCTCTGCAGAAAAACTGCCGGATTCCGCCTGGTCACGCAGGTCGCGCAACTGCTGGATGGCCGCGTGTTTTTGCAGCAACTTGTCCATCGCCAGGCCGAACTGGGCCAGATCCTCCGCCTCGAAG
>JAWVYG010000625.1:0-2725 GCA_033722815.1 Halioglobus sp. | reverse complement strand
TCCTGCTGAAGTACTGGCTGGAAGTCTCCTCGGAGGAACAGGAGAAGCGCTTTCGCTCGCGCATCGATGACCCGGTGAAAGTCTGGAAGCTCAGCCCCATGGACCTGGAGGCGCGCCGCCGCTGGTACCTCTACTCACATGCGAGGGACCGCATGCTCGACGCCACCGATACGGCGTTCTGCCCCTGGCATATCGTGCGCTCCGACGACAAGTACGAGGCGCGCCTGAACTGCATCAGCCATATCCTGTCGCAGATTCCCTACGAGCATACGGTGCGCGAGCCGGTCAGCCTCGCCGAGCCAGACAGGACGCATGCCTACGACGACGTGGAAAGCATGGCCGACCGGCGTTACATACCCGAGGTATTCTAAGCGCCGGGGCTGGGTGTCGCGACACCCTGCCGGGCATCAGGCCGGTACAGTCCTGCAGGCCAGCAGCTGTCCGAAGCTGCACCCGGTGACCTTCAGCGCGCCGAACACGTAGACCAGCCCGATGGGCCCGTCGATGGCCAGCAGCCAGTATTCCCAGGACTCCGACAGCTGGTTCGGCACGGCCCAGATCACCGCCGCCACCGCCGACAGCCGCACCAGCCCCTGCCAGAAGAATACCGGCGCGCGGTTTGCCATGTCGTGGGACGACCACATCAGCAGCGCCGCGGCCATCATCAGGAAGGTGCCGAGGGTGACCAGCGGTACGAACTGGCCCGGCACCGGCTCGGGCGCCATGGCCACGCCGATCGCCCCCGCCCAGGTGCCTGCGCCCACCAGGAAATCGGACAGGCCGGTCCACCAGATGAATTTCTGCAGCATCGTGCTCTCCCGCTTGAGTGACTGGGGTAATGATAGCCGTGGCGTCTAGCCGCGACGGCTGGTAACAGGCAGGTTTTGCCCCTTTAGGTGTCAGGATTCTTTACGAAGTGGTTCTGATATATTCTAGCGGCACCATAACACATTGATTTATAAAGAAATAAAATCTGGCCCGGAATTTGCTTAATTTTTGTTATTAGTGACAACAGGTTATCGTGGAAAGCTGCCGCTGGAATTTAGAGCGAGCTATAAAAAAGGACCGAACAATGAAAGGACGTGGAAAGAATGCCATTGCGAGTATCGCGATGTTCGCCCTGGTGATCCTGGGAAGCCACGCGAACGCAGTGCCGCTCACCCTGACCCTGGATGTGGCCGTTGTTGGAGGTCCCGCCATCGGTGAAACCGGTAGCATTGACGTCAGCTTTGACACCGATGACCTGTTCGGTGTCGGCTCTGAGGAACTCGGCCCGACGATGATGGACCTGGAGCTGACGATTTTCGGCCAGACCTTCAACAACAGTGACGATATCGATTTCCCTCTCCTGCCTTCCATCAGTTTTTTTGACGGTGAACTCACTTTTATCGACTACGTCATTTCCGAGAATCCCTTCGTCAGTAATCCGCGGCCGATCGACGACCCGAGAATCTTCGACATTTCCGGCGGTGATGTGTCCCAACGCGTGTGGAACGTGTTCACGCAGGGCCCGCCCACCGAAACCCCGGCCCCTGCCAGCCTGCTGCTCCTCGGCCTCGGCCTGGCCGCGCTTGGCCTGCGCAGGCGCCGCTAAATTCCACAAGAGTTACGTCCCCTAGGTAAAGCCCGCCACAGAGCGGGCATTTTTTTGCCCCGCGTTCGGGTTGCGCTCAGTCCGCAGCCGTCGCCAGGTCGGCTTCCGGGAGCGGCGACTGCAGCCAGTCGCGCAGTTCCTCCGCCTCCTGGCGGTAGGTGGCGCGTTCCGCGCCGTCCATGCCCAGCCGTCGCAGCGCATTGATCAGCCAGCGGTCCAGCCTGCCCGGCAGTAGCGCCGCGCCCGGTGTGCAGCAGATGTGGTGCCAGTGCAGTCGGTCACCTTGCCAGTGCAGCACCTCGCCGTTGGGCGGCAGCGTATAGGCGAGTACCGCGTCGCCAGGCGGGGCGGGTCCCTCGTCGACCGAGCGGGCGACGATGACCGCAGTCTGTGCGTCGGGCCGGGCCAGCGACACCAGCTGGCGGTAGTGGCGCGGCGTGGAGACACCGAGATGGAAGCGTCCGCACGTGAGTTGGTGCCTGTCGATGCCCGGCGCGGGCGGCGCATCCAGCGCCTCGCTGGCGCCGCCGAGGAACTGCGGGTACCAGGGCTGGCGCGGCAGTGTCGCGGCGTTGTAGAACACGTCGGTGAGCCAGCGCAGCCGCTGTGACGCCTGGCCGGAGATGGCGATATGCGTCTGGTAGCAGAAGGTGCCCGCGTCCGCCTGCCAGTGGCGTATCGTCTGGCACTGGTCGACCTCGCCGTGGCCCGCCCTGTGTCGCGCCGCCAGCTGCGCCAGTGTGGCTGCGCCGTCGGGTGCTTCCGCCATGGCCGCCGCAACGCGGATCTCTCTCGGCTGTAGTGTACCCATGCGTTAGCGCTGCCCGTCCGGCGGTGTCCTCACTGCAGGAGGTAGCCCAGGCCGCCGGCGAAGGCCATGATCACGAAGCCACCCAGGCAGGCCGCCTGGGCGGGGACGATGGCGGGCGTGTCGCGGCGCTTGCGCCACAGTTTCGCGGCGGAAAACGCCGCCAGTGGCGCGCCGGCGAAGCCCCACAGCAGGCCGCCTGCCGCCTCGTAAGCGAGTGCGCCCAGCGCCAGCCAGGCGTAGGCGCCGGCCAGCAGCAGCACGTAAACCAGCGCCGCTTTGTCCTTGCCCAGCCGGACCACCAGGTTGCGCTTGCCACTGGC
>JAWVYG010000624.1:0-2735 GCA_033722815.1 Halioglobus sp. | reverse complement strand
GCGATGCAATCGCCGACAAATTCCGTCAGTCGGAGATTCACACCCGTTCGAGCCGGGTGGACGGCGGCGGCTTCGTCTCCTCCCGCCACCTCTTCGACAACCCCCGCTTTGCCAACCGGCAGAACGGCAGAAACGACTTCCGCATCGAGCTGGTCACCGACCAGCTCGACCCCCTGCCCTTCTCCATCCAGCCCCTGCCCGACGGCCGCATCCTGGTCTCGGAGAAAATGCGCGGCCTGCGCATCGTCGGTACCGACGGCTCGCTGTCAGAGCTCGTAAGTGGCACACCGGAGGTGTTCGACGACAGCATCGAGGCGGTACTGGTGTGGGGTCACGGCTGGCTGCTGGATATCGCCCTGCACCCCGATTACCGGGACAACGGCTGGATCTACCTGCACCACACCGAGCGCTGCGCTGACTGCTGGTTCCCGGAGAAGAGCTTCAACCGCGTGGTGCGCGGTCGCATCCGCGATGGCTTATGGGTGGATGAGGAGGAAATCTGGTTCCCGGGCCCCGACTACTACTCCATGGTGCCGGATGTCGGCGCCGGCGGTCGGCTGGCCTTCGATGACCAGCACTTCCTCTATATCAGCGTCGGCATCAAGGGCAGCAGCAACTTCGACGGCGTGCAGGACCTGCAGAAGCCCTGGGGCAAGATCCACCGCGTGCACGACGACGGGCGCATACCGGACGACAATCCCTACGCCGGCAGGGACGATGCCTGGCCCAGCACCTGGACTTACGGCCACCGCAGCCCGCAGGGGCTGGAATTCAACCCTTTCACCCGCACCATGTGGTCCACGGAGATGGGACCGCGCGGCGGCGACGAGTTGAACCGGCTGCTGCCGGGGCGCAACTACGGCTGGCCGCTGTACTCGCTGGGATTGAACTACGACGGCACCCAGGTGAACTACGGCGAGTGGTTGGACATCACCTTCGAACTGCACGACATCGAGCAGCCGGTGGTGGACTTCACCCCGGCGCCCGCGGTCTCCAGCTTCATCTTCTACGACGCCGGGCAGTTTCCCGGCTGGCGCGGCAACGCGCTGGTGACGTCACTGAAGGCGTCGGAGCTGTACCGCGTGGTGCTGGACGGCGCTGGCCAGCTCGAACGCTACGAGGTACTCCTCAAGCGACTGGCCCGCATTCGCGATATCGAGACGGGCCCCGACGGCAACGTCTACCTGCTGCTGGAGCACAAGGGCGGCGGGCAGATACTGCGACTGGTGCCCGTCGAGCGGCCCGGCTGAGCGCCCGGCCATGTCCTGCGACCTGCGGCGTGCAATGTCACGGACTCGCCTGCAATCCATGTAGAATGCCAGTCGTGTACGTAGCTCCGGAGAGCGCTACTCCAACCGGAGGGCCGCTTCACCCACTGACCCATGAGGACCACTGCCCGTGCTGCGATACCTGATGTGGGGTACCTTTGCCGTACTGCTCCTGCTGGCTGTAGCCGCTGTCTACACGATGCGCACCCTCGCGCCGGGCAAGGGTGACTGGCAGCCGGCCATCGCCGCGGCACCCGCCGCGAAGGCGCGGGAACGGGCGCCCTGCGCCGACCGCTCGCCCACGCGCAACGCCTACTTCGGCGACCTGCACGTGCACACGACCTACTCCTGGGACGGCGCCGGCCGCGGCATGAACACCACGCCGGACCAGGCCTACCGCTTCGCCCGCGGCGAGTCGATCGGGATTCCACCGTACGATACCGATGGGCAGGGCATGCGGCAGGTACAACTGGACCGCCCGCTGGATTTCGCCGCGGTTACCGATCACGCCGAGTCCATCGGCGAGGTCAACCTGTGCATCACCGAGGGCTCAAAGCGTTTCGACAGCGAACTGTGTCGCGCCTTCCGCGGCGAGAGCACCTCCGGCTCCGGGTTGGGCGGCCTGTCGCCGATGCTGGCCATGATGACCGCCAGGCGTTCGGAGGACCTGTGCAACGAGGACAGGCGCCTGTGCCGGGATGCCTCCCTGGACGCCTGGCAGGTCATGCAGGACGCCGCGGAGCGCTGGTACGACCGCAGCGACCGCTGCAGCTTCACGACCTTTCACGGCTACGAATACACCTGGGCGCCGGCCGCGAACCGCGTGCACCGCAACGTGATCTTCCGCAACGAGGTCGTGCCCGAATTGCCCGTGTCCGCGATCGATGAAACCGAGCCGGAGGGCCTGTGGCGGCGCCTGCGGGAACTGTGCCTGGATACCGAGGGCGACTGCGACGCACTGGCTATCCCGCACAACCCCAACCACGCCAGCGGCAGGATGTTCATGCTCAGCGATCCCTCGGAGCCGGTGGCACAGCGGCGCGAACGCGCGCAACTGCGCGCCGCCATGGAACCGCTGGTGGAGATGATGCAGATAAAGGGCGAGTCCGAGTGCCGCAACGGCCTGTGGGGCGTTACGGGCGCGCCGGACGAATTCTGCGACCTGGAGAAATGGGATGCGCTGAGCGGTGCGAAGGACTGCGAAGACGGCGTGGGCTTCGGCAAATCGATTGGCCGCGGCTGTGTCTCGCGCACGGACCACGCGCGCTACGCCCTGGCCGCCGGGCTGCAGGAGCAACGCGAGCTGGGCGTCAATCCCTACCGCCTCGGCTTCATCGGCAGCACGGATACCCACAACGGCATCCCGGGCGACGTGGAGGAGTGGGACTGGGCCGGCAGTACGGGCATGAACGATGCTGCGCCCGAGCAGCGCCTCAAGCCGCGCATCCAGCGCAACCCGGGGGGCCT
>JAWVYG010000623.1:0-2738 GCA_033722815.1 Halioglobus sp. | reverse complement strand
TTAGTATTCGTCTTACCCATAAGTACAGGATCGGTAAGGCGCCCAGAAGCCGCGCCACCCCACAAGAATCCTTACAAAAACCCAGATAAAAACGGGGCCCGCTTTTATGAAACGACCGGCATTCCGTCAACTGACCCGGTCCGCCGCCTTGGCGGCGACGTCGCAGCTGGCCGCCGCCCAGGGCCTGAGGCTCGAAGAGGTGGTGGTCACCGCCCAGAAGCGCGAACAGGGCCTGCAGGATATCTCCGCCACGGTCAACGTGGTGGGCGGCGAGACGATAGAAGAGTACTCGGCGCTCAATTTCGAGGACGTAGAGGGCCTGACCGCCGGTCTGACGCTGGAATCGCCCAATGCGCGGCAGCAGAAGGTGGCGCTGCGCGGCGTGTCCATCGACCCCGACTCCGGCGCGGACGGCACCGTGGACATCTACTGGAACGGCCAGCTGGTGAACCCCGCCATCGCCTTCTCCAAGATCTATGACATGGAGCGCATCGAGGTGCTGCGCGGTCCGCAGGGCACGCTGCAGGGGCGCTCCTCGCCGGGCGGCGCGATCCTGCTGCTCACGCGCAAGGCCGACCTGAACGAGGCGTCCGGCTACGTGCAGGGCACCGTGGGCGACAACGACGGCTTCAATACCCAGGTCGCCTACGGCGCGCCGCTGATCGAGAACACCCTGGCGGTCCGCGTTGCCGCGGTGTACGACATGGACGACGGCAACGGCGTGGAGAACGCCACCACGGGGCTGGACAATCCCGAGCAGGAGGCCGCCTCGGCCCGTCTGAGCGTCACCTGGGCGCCGGTCGAGGATGTCACCGCGGCGCTGACCTACCAGTTCTTCGACCAGGAAGCCGACGACGTGCAGGCGATCGACGGTATGGACAGCCTGGGCGTTCGTCCCTCGTTCGATGCGCAGGATCGCACCGGCCTGGCGCCGACGGACAACGAGTACGATTTCGAGTTCGATGCGCTCAACCTGAACCTCACCTGGGACCTGGGCAACCACGAAGTCGTGTCCGTGACCGGGTGGGACGACCAGACGCGCGAATACCGCGACGAGAATGATCGCGCGGACTACATCCGCAACCCGCTGGCGTTCAGTTCACAGAACTCGGTCGTCGAGCAGGAGGTATTCACCCAGGAGATCCGCATCGCCTCGATCGACAACGAGATGTGGAACTACGTGGTCGGCGCCTACTACCAGGATTCCGACGTGCTCGCGGACTTCGTGGTGAACACCACGACGACGCTGCCGGATTCCACGCCGGTGATCGGCCCCTACCAGTTCACGCTCGCCACGCGCTCGCTGTTGCCGGTCACCGCCGAGCAGTGGAGCCTGTTCTCGTTCAACACCATCAACCTGAGCGATGACCTGCAGGTGGAGCTGGGTATCCGCTACACGGATTACGACAAGGGACGCTCGGCCACGGTGGACTTCCTGGAGTTCACCTACCTGCCGGAGGTGATGGGTCTGCCGCCGGGCGTTCCGCAGGAGGCGGCGCTGGGCCCGATTACCGAGGGCGTTGCCGGCGGCCTGCCGATCGAGGGCATCTCGCCGGAGAACCAGGAGAGTTCCGAGGACGCGTTCACCGGTTCGGCCACGGTGCGCTGGGAGGCCACGGACGAGATGGCGGTTTACGCGAGCTACTCGCGCAGCTACCGCCCCAGCGGCACCTCCATCGTCCCTTCACCCAACGTGCAGTTCCTGCCGGGCGGCGGCGACTTCGTGCTGCATGAGGAGGAGGAGAGCGACGCGATCGAGTTCGGCTTCAAGGGCGCGTTCTGGGATGGGCGTGCCGAGATCAACGGCGCGGCGTTCCTGCAGCAGTACGACGGTTTCCTGGGCTTCGTGCGTGGTGTCGAGGTGCTGGATGACAACGGCGCTGCACAGATACTGCCCGGCGGCATCATCTTCAACGGCGACGCGGAAATCCTGGGTGTCGAGATGGACGGCCGGGTGCTGCTGTCCGAGACCTGGAGCGCAGGCTTCAGCGCGGCCTGGGTGGACGCCCAGTGGGACGGCGGGGAGCAGCCCTGTAACGATCGCGAGCCGGGTGAGGTAGTCGGCTCCTGCGAGCTGGACGGCCAGATCGAGGGCGAGCCGGAGTGGTCCTTCAGCCTGAACTCGGAGTACTACATGCCGCTGGACAATGGCATGGAGACCTACGTGCGCGGCCTGTACAAGTACACGGGCGAGCGCGGCAATATCGCGGGTTCCGCCGGTGTGGGCGACGTCACCGACGAGTTCGAGGCGCACAACGTGGTAGACCTGTTCATCGGCGTGCGTGACGCTGCCGGCAGCTGGGATGTCAACGTGTTCGCCAAGAACCTGTTCGACGAGGACGAGGTTGTTCGCCAGCTCGGCCCCGACCAGTACGACCAGCGCTTCAGCGGAGGCTCGTACACGCTCACGGACGTGCTCGAGGAGCGGACCATCGGTGTGACTGGCCGCTACAACTTCTAGATTGGCAGTTTTGTTGCAAGGGGCGGCCTTCGTGCCGCCCTTTTTTTTGCAACTTTCAGGGGTCGCTCAGGAGGAGTTTGCTGCGCGTTCCAGCAGCCGACGTGCCTGCTTCAGATGTGGCACATCCAGCATCCTGCCGTCCAGGCTCACCGTACCGGCACCGTCGCTGTCCTCGAAGGCCCTGATGACTTTCTCTGCGTGCGAGATCTCTTCCTGCGACGGGGTGAAGCACGCGTTGATGACCGGCACCTGCGCGGGATGGATCGCCATCTTGCCG